>NZ_CP034872.1:3223-3384 GCF_005081185.1 Buchnera aphidicola (Lipaphis pseudobrassicae) | reverse complement strand
TATTTTTTGTTATTAATTTTAGATTAATTATTTTTTAATGAAAATATTTTTATTTAAACATAACTATATTTATATATTTTCTTATTTTTAAAATAAATAATTCTTTTTTTGTTATTAAAATTGATTTGATTTTTCTATGTGTACATTTTAATATAAATTTA
>NZ_CP034872.1:1813-3096 GCF_005081185.1 Buchnera aphidicola (Lipaphis pseudobrassicae) | reverse complement strand
AACTTAATAGTAAATTAATTTGCATATATTATAGAATAGTTTATATTCCCTTGAATGGGTGATAAAGAATAAATAATCAAATTGAAGTATTGATAATGAATGGATTAATTAGATATTAAATTATTGGCTTTTTAGGTGACATTCTTTTTGAATTTATTAATTTTAATAAATAAAGAAAATTATTACTAACACGTTTTTTACTTAAAATGTATTTATGATTAGATCTATTTGTAAAATTTAATTACTCCTTATATTCAATTTAAATTCTTTTTTTATTTTATTGAGTTTTTTTTGAAGTTAAAGAGTAAAAATAGAATAAAACTCTAAAGTTTTGTTTAAAAAATCTATTTTTCATTTTTTAAGACATTATATTTTTTAAGATATTGCAATTGCATATTACACATTTTTAAAATTTAGAATGTTCAATCCCTTCTTTTCAGAATCTATATTCTTAAAAAGATATTTTTAATTTAATTTTATTGTTTTTCAATATATTTTAAAGATGCCCAGCTGATAATTTGTTTTAACATTTGATCACCACACGTAGTTAAAATAGATTCAGGATGGAACTGAAAACCACATACACGATCTAAATTATTTCTTACAGACATAACCATTTTGTTGAAAAAGGAATTTATTATAAAATTTTTAGGAATATCTTGACATACAACAAGGGAGTGATACCTTGCAACTGGTAATGGTTGAGGTATGCCTCTAAACATCTCTAAACCATCGTGATTGATTAAAGATGCTTTTCCATGGAATATTTCACCTGCGTAATCAATCATGCCTCCATAAGCTTCTACTATCGCCTGATGACCTAAACAAATTCCTATTATAGGTATATAACCTTTTACCTTTTTAATTAAATTTAACATACATCCAGCATGTTGGGGAATACTCGGTCCTGGTGATAACATCAAGATAGGATTTTTTAGTTTTTTAAGTGAATTTAGAATTACTTCTATATCTACTGTGTTACGATAAATCAAAACTTGATTTTTTTGATTTCTTAATTGTTCTACAAGATTATAAGTAAAGGAATCTATATTATCTAAAAGTAAAATATTTGCCATTTTTTGAAAAAATTCCTTAAATTAAAAATTATGTGCTTTTTTTATAGCATTTATAACAGCTTGAGCTTTATTTAAACTTTCTTTTACTTCATCTTCAGGGATAGAATTAAAAACAATTCCTGCTCCAGCTTGTATTGTAGCTATATTTTTTTCCACATAGGCCGAACGTATTGTAATACATGTGTCTAAATTTCCCGAATCAGTAAA
>NZ_CP034872.1:0-1772 GCF_005081185.1 Buchnera aphidicola (Lipaphis pseudobrassicae) | reverse complement strand
GGTACCCATATTCATACAGGATGAATATGCATGAAGTGCATCTAATCCTGATTTTAGTTTACCAACAACTCTTGATACCAAATGCATTACATGTGAATATTTATCAACTCTTACTAAATCAGATACATATCTTGAACCTGGTTCGCAAATACGTGCAAGGTCATTTCGTGCTAAATCTACTAACATTAAATGTTCAGCTAATTCTTTATGATTAGTTCTCATTTCAAGTTCAATTCTGCTATCTAGATCTAAATCTAGCGTACCATCTTTATGTCTCCCTCTTGGTCTAGTACCTGCTATAGGATATAGTTCAACTTGTCTTGTTTTTTCATCATATTTTAAAGAACTTTCTGGTGAAGCACCAAATAATGTAAAATCTTTATCTTGCATAAAAAACATGTAAGGACTTGGATTGCTTTTTTTTAATTTTTGATATGCTGACAATGTATTTATACAAGGTAAAAAAAATTTTCGAGAAGGAACTACTTGAAAAATTTCACCTTTTTGAATTAAGACTTGTAATTTTTTTATTATAGAACAATATTGAGAGTCGCTCATATTTGAAGTTAAATAAATTTCTTTTACTTGTTTTTTAGGAATAGATCTCAGGTTTTTTTCAAGTTTTTTTTGTATTTTTTTTCCTCTCTCGTTAATTCTTTTTTCCTCATCTAGATTGTTACTAAATAAACTATTTTGAATTAAACATGTTTTTTTTTGATGATCTAAAACTAATAAAGTTTCTGCTAAATAAAAACAAAAATTTGGACATTTTTGTGTTTTTTTTAAATATGGTAATGACTCAAAGTTATCAATTAGATCATAGGAAAATAATCCTCCAAAAAAGATAGCTTTTTGTCTTTTTTCACTATTTTTATAATTTTTAATTATGAATCTAAAAACATCGAATATTGATGGTGAAAAAATTTTTTTATCTTCATCTAAATTTTTATCGATATCAGGAAAAAAAATATAAAGACTTTTGTTTTTTTCAATTTTTTGTATTTTCTTTTCTAGATTTTTTTTTAAATCTAAGATAATAAATTCTCCATTTTTAGATAATGGGGTTAATTTTACAGTATTATTTTTTTCCGAAGAAATTCTTACAGCACTATCTATGATCATTATACTTTCTAAATCATTTTTTTTGTTTATTTCAGCTGTTTCTAATAATAATGTTGCTGGTTTTAGTTGGCAAAGATGATTAAAAATTATTGTAGGATCAGGATGATATTTAGCCTTTTTTTGAATTATTCTAATTTCACATGGGCTTTTTTTCATTCATTCAAATCTCTTGTTTAATCAAAAATTTTTTTATAAAAAATAATAATAACTAATTTAAAAAATTAAAGCAAGATTCTCATTTTTTATTTTTTTTAAAAAAAGTGTATAATATAATATTTAAGTATTTAATATACTATGTTAAATAAAATGATACTAATAAGTACTGTTTAAAAAAAAATAATAATAATTAAAATATATATATATATATCTATATATTATTGTTTTATCTTTTAAAGTATTTTTTGTTTTTTACGTTTTTTAAGTATTAGATTTTTTAATTAATTAGTTGTTTTTTAATGTTTTTTTCGTTTTTTACCATGCAAAATTTCTATATATAAAGATGCCTTTAATATATATATATACAAAACTTATCCCCAGAGTTATAAACATGTTAATAACAAGCATATTATAAATACGTAGAAAAAATAAATTCATATAAAACATAATGTTACGTGATTTTATATTATAAAATAACAAAAAATACTGATTTT
>NZ_CP034871.1:2976-7856 GCF_005081185.1 Buchnera aphidicola (Lipaphis pseudobrassicae) | reverse complement strand
TTTTATTGTATAAATTTATTTTATTTACAACAATTATATAAATAAATGAGAAAATTTTTATGAATTCTAAAGTTATTATCTTCGATACCACTTTACGTGATGGTGAACAAGCATTACAAGCAAGTCTCAGTGTTAATCAGAAACTACAAATTGCATTATCTTTAGAAAAATGTGGAATAGATATAATTGAAGTAGGGTTTCCTATTTCTTCTCCAGGAGATTTTAAATCAGTTCAAACAATATCAAGAAAAATTAAAAATAGTCGAATATGTAGTTTAGCGAGATGTATTGAAAAAGATATCGATACTGCAGGTGAAGCTATGTCTTCATCTGATTCTTTTCGAATTCATATTTTTTTAGCTACTTCAACACTTCATATGAAATCTAAGCTAAAAAAAAATTTTGATGAAATTATGGATATGTCTATTTTTTCTGTAAAAAGAGCTTTACGTTATACTAACGATGTTGAATTTTCTTGTGAAGACGCTAGTAGAACTAATATAGATAATTTGTGTCGAATTGTAGAAAAATTAATAAAATCAGGTGTAAAAACTATTAATATACCTGATACAGTAGGTTATACAGTACCTAATGAAATATCTTCAATTATTAGTAATTTGTTCGAACGTGTCCCTAATATTCATAAATCTATTATCTCAGTACACTGTCATGATGATTTAGGGATGGCTGTAGGTAATTCAATTTCAGCTATACAGGCAGGAGCAAGACAAGTCGAAGGTACTATTAATGGTATTGGAGAGAGGGCAGGTAATACAGCATTAGAAGAGATTATTATGGCTATAAAAATTAGGGGAGATATTTTAGGTGTTTCAACTAATATAAAACATAAAGAAATTTATCGAACTAGTCAAATTATTAGTCAAATTTGTAATATGCCGATTCCTTCTAATAAAGCTATTGTAGGTAGTAATGCATTCTCTCATTCTTCAGGTATTCATCAAGACGGTGTATTAAAAAATAGAAAAAATTACGAAATTATAGAACCTAGTAGTATTGGACTAAAAGAAGTAAAACTTAATTTAACCTCTCGGTCTGGAAGAGCTGCAGTAAAATATTATATGGATAAAATGGGTTATAAAAAAACTGACTATAATATAGATGAACTTTATGTTGCATTTTTAAAATTAGCAGATAAAAAGGGACAGGTCTTTGATTACGACTTAGAAGCATTAGCATTTATTAATAGACAACAAGAAGAATCAGAATATTTTTCTCTCAAATTTTTTAGTGTTCAGTCTATTTCTAATGGTTTATCTACTGCTTCAGTAAAATTACTATGTGGTGCAAACATACATACAGAATCTTCTACTACAAGTAATGGTCCTGTTGATGCTATTTATCAAGCATTAAATAGAATTACACATTTTCCAATTATATTGCAAAAGTTTCAACTTGTAGCTAAAGGGAAGGGTAAAGATGCATTAGGTCAAGTGAATATTTTAGTAGAATATGAAAATCGTAAATTTCATGGTATTGGTTTAGCTACTGATATTATTGAATCATCAGCTCAAGCTATGGTTAATGTATTAAATAATATATGGAAAGCTAAAGAAGTTAATAAACAGTTAAAAAATTTAAAAAATTTTAATAAGTCTTGATTTTTTCACTTTTGTAAAATATGTTTTTGTTACAAAAATCAGATTTATCTTTCAATATATACGTTATTATTTAGGATAATATTCTTAATGAACAAAAAATATCGTATTGCTGTATTACCTGGAGATGGTATAGGTCCTGAAGTAATGAGAGAAGCTTATAAAATTTTAAAAATTTTACAAAATCATTTCTTATTACCTTTAGAAATAAAAGAATTTAATATTGGGGGGAAGGCAATAGATATTTATGGAACCGCTTTACCTAAAGAAACACTTATTGGTTGTGAAAATTCTGATGCAATTTTATTTGGTTCTGTAGGAGGTAAAAAATGGGATAAATTATCTATAGATAAACGTCCTGAAAGAGCTGCATTACTTCCACTAAGAAAACATTTTGACTTATTTTCTAATTTGAGACCTTCTAAATTATACCCAGAACTAAGTTTTTTATCTCCTCTTCACCCTAATATTATAAAAAATGGATTCGACATTTTATGCGTTAGAGAATTAACAGGAGGTATTTATTTTGGTAAACCAAAGGGCAGAATAACTCAAAATAATATAACCTATGCTTTTGATACAGAAATTTATCATGAATATGAAATAATACGTATTGCTAATTTAGCTTTTAAATTAGCACGTTCTAGAAAAAATAAAGTATGTTCAATAGATAAATCTAATGTTCTTCAAAGTTCTATGTTATGGAGAGAAATAGTTGAAGATATTTCTAAAAAATATCCTGATGTTACTTTGTCTCATTTATATATTGACAATGCTTGTATGCAAATTATAAAAGATCCTAATCAATTTGACATATTATTATGTTCTAATCTTTTTGGTGACATTATCTCAGATGAATGTGCAATGATTACAGGTTCTATAGGTATGTTACCATCTGCAAGTTTAAATGAAAAAAATTTTGGTTTATATGAACCAGCAGGAGGTTCTGCTCCTGATATCGAAGGAAAGAATCTTGCTAATCCTATAGCTCAAATTCTTTCTCTTTCTATGTTAGTTAGATATAGTATGAAATTAAATGAAATAGCAGATAAAATTGATCAAGCAGTAATTAATGTTTTGAAACAAGGTTATAAAACTATAGATATCTCTAATGGAAATGATTATATAAAAACGAATGAAATGGGTGATATTATTGCTAATTTTTTAATTCATGGTAAATAAAAAAATGAATAAAACATTGTATCAAAAAATATATGATTCACATGTTGTACATAAAGAAAAAAATGACATATCTATTTTATATATAGATTTACACTTATTGCATGAAGTCACATCTCCCCAAGCTTTTGCTTCTTTACGTAATAAAAACCGTAAAGTAAGACAACCTAATAAAACTTTTGCTACAATGGATCATAATGTTTCAACACAAAGTAAAGATATAAATGCATCAGGCCCAATGGCGAAGGTACAAATGCAAGAATTGATAAAAAATTGTAAAGAATATAATATACCATTATATGATTTAGATAATCCTAATCAGGGTATAGTACATGTAATAGGACCTGAAAAGGGTATGACTTTACCTGGCATGACTATTGTATGTGGTGATTCTCATACGTCTACTCATGGTGCATTTGGTTCATTATCATTTGGTATTGGTACTTCAGAAGTTGAACATGTTCTTGCTACTCAAACATTAAAGCAACAACGTTTAAAAAATATGAAAATAGAAATTACAGGAGAAATGAAAGATTTTATTACTGCCAAAGATGTAATTTTATTTATTATAGGAAAAATAGGAACATCTGGGGGTTCTGGATATATTATTGAATTTTGTGGCAATGTTATTGAAAGAATGAGTATGGAAGAAAGAATGACTATTTGTAATATGTCAATTGAACTTGGAGCAAAATCTGGATTAATAGCACCAGATGAAATTACATATTCCTATTTAAAGAATAAAATTTATTCTCCTTATAATGATTTTTGGGAAGAATCAGTAAAATATTGGAACACTTTAAAAACAGATAAAAATGCAGTTTTTGATAAAACTTTTACTTTTGATATATCAAATCTTTTACCGCAAATTACATGGGGTACAAATCCTGATCAAGTAATATCAATTAATGAAAGTATACCTGATTATCATACTTTTGATAATTTGACAAAAATAGATTTAGCAAGATCTGCATGTAAATATATGGATTTAAAAATAGGAACTTATTTAACAGATATTACTGTTAATAAAGTTTTTATAGGATCTTGTACTAATGGTCGAATAGAAGATTTAAGAATAGCTTCAAAGGTATTAAAAAATAAAAAAATTTCAAATAATGTGAAAGCTATAGTTGTTCCTGGTTCTGGTTCAGTAAAGAGACAAGCTGAAAGTGAAGGTTTAGATAAAATATTTATTAATGCAGGATTTGAATGGCGATTACCTGGTTGCTCTATGTGTTTAGGTATGAATCATGATAAATTATCTTATGGTGAACGTTGCGCTTCTACTAGTAATAGAAATTTTGAAGGTCGGCAGGGTAGAGGGGGTAGGACACATTTAGTTAGTCCTATCATGGCTGCATTAGCTGCTTTGCATGGTAAATTTTTTAATCCTATTAATTTAAAAAAATGAGAATATTTAGAAGATGCTTAAATTTACTGAATATACAGGTATTGTTGTTCCATTAGATGTATCCAATATAGATACGGATATTATTATTCCTAAACAATTTTTACAGGGGATAAATAAGACAGGATTAGGTAAATATTTATTTCATGATTGGCGTTATCTTGATTCTAATCAGTTAAAAAAAAATAATCAATTTATTTTAAATAATAAAATTTATCAAAATTCTAGTATTTTATTAACTAGAGAGAACTTTGGTTGTGGATCTTCTAGAGAGCATGCTGTTTGGTCTTTATTAGATTATGGATTTAGGGTGATTATTGCTTCTAGTTTTAGTGATATTTTTTATAATAATAGTTTTAATAATAAATTGCTTTTAGTTACATTGAAAGAAGATATTATTGAATATCTTTTTGATATCGTAAAGAATAATGTTGGTATTAGTTTTTTTGTGAGTTTAGTAGATAGTAAAATTATTGTTAATCAGAATTCTTTTTCTTTTAAATTAGATAATTTTCGTCGTTCTTGTCTATTGAATAATTTAGATGATATAGATTTAACAATGCGATTCTTAAACAAAATAGAAAAATATGAAAGCAAGATATTACCCTTTCTTTTAAATCGGAAAAAATTTAGCTCAAAATTTTTATAATTTTTCAAAAAAATAGCCAAAGTTTTAT
>NZ_CP034871.1:0-2916 GCF_005081185.1 Buchnera aphidicola (Lipaphis pseudobrassicae) | reverse complement strand
ATAAAACTTTGGCTATTTTTTTTATGTTTATTTATTTTTTTTTTTAAGTTTTTAAATACTGTTATTTTGCATTTATATTATAAAAAGCATTTATTAAAAAAAATAACATGCATTCAAGGAATTAAAAAAAAAAAAAAATCTTAAAAAAATTTTTTTTTTAAATTTTTCATAAAAAAATAACTGTTATTATAAATAATTTTTTTTAAATTTTAAAAAAAAAATGAATATTACTATAAAAATTAAAAAAAAAAACAAAATAATAAATTTTAAATACAGAAAATCATACGTAAAAAAACGCATTCTTTAAAAATTTTTTATTCTTAATTTTTAGGATATGTGTTTGCAGCTATTTTTCGTAAATAGTAATAACTAATATTTACTTGTTTTTTTAGCCCACTAGGTCCTAATTTAGTTAATTCACTTAGAGAATACTTGGCAACTAATGCACGAAGAATAGTTTGCCTAGCTTCTTTTTCATCTAAAGATATTAATCTTTGTGCATTTCGTTTCTTTTTATAAAAAGCGTGTCTAGAAATCCTATATTTAAAAATACTTTTCATTTGAATATCTTTAGATCGTCTTTTAGCATCATGCATAGTTATAGGATTTAATCCCTTACTGATAAGATTTTTATTTATCCATCCTAATTGTTGCTGTTTCGCATTCATTAATTTTTTTTCAGAAATATCTAATAACATAAAAAACAGTGGAGTAAGTTTAATCATTTTAGGCATATAATTACCTAAAATTTTATCCCATATTTTTTTACATTTAACAAATCCCATCGGTTCCAAAAAATCATTTATTAAACGTGAAGCTCGAGTAATAGATTTATTACCAGATTCAGATATAGTAGATAAACCACATTCATCAGATAGTTGTTCAACAGATGCTTGAACTAACTCAGAGGAAATATTAAAATGATATAGCATAGCTAAAACCATGGCTCTCATTGCAGATGCGCGATGTTTATTTAATTGTCTAAATCTTTTTAAAGGAAAACCCATTTTAATATTTTTTGCTTGTAAAATATAATTCAATTCACATCTTGCAACATCTATTTCTTCTGCTTTTTTCATTGCGTAACAAATAAAAAAAGGTCGACGTTTATTACTCTTGGGAGGTTTAAAAGCAGGATTAGGATTATGTATATAACATTTTCTTGATATCATAAATGATACTTAAAGTAATTAAAAAGTTAATTTTTCATTCATATAAATAAAACAAAAAAACCATCAAAAATTTTTTTATACATATAAAAATATGTACTTTACTTTTATTTTATTTTATGAATAAATGTATTTTATAAAGAAAGAGATATAATTATCATAAATTTTAATTATTTTCAATATAACTTTTTATATTTTTTAAGATTTTTTTACAGTTAAAAAAATATAATAAAAATTACTGATATTAAAAAAAATCATGTTTTATTAAAAAATTAATTAGGACTGATAAAAATGGAAAAAATTATCGAAAAAACTATCTATGCTTCTCGTTGGTTAATGTTTCCTGTTTATGTTGGTTTATCATTTGGTTTTATATTATTAACATTAAAATTTTTTCAACAAATTGTATTTATTATACCAGACATTTTAGCTATGTCTGAGTCTGGTTTGGTATTAGTTGTTTTATCATTAATTGATATTGCTTTGGTTGGCGGTTTATTAGTTATGGTTATGTTTTCTGGCTATGAAAATTTTATTTCTAAAATGGATATACAAGATAATGAAAAACGATTAGGTTGGATGGGTACTATGGACGTAAATTCAATAAAAAATAAAGTCGCATCATCAATAGTTGCGATATCTTCTGTACATCTCTTACGTCTTTTTATGGAAGCTGAAAAAATTTTAGATGATAAAATAATGTTATGTGTCATAATACACCTTACATTTGTATTATCAGCATTTGGTATGGCTTATATTGATAAAATGAGTAAAAAACATATTTTGCATTAGTTCTTTCTAAAAAAATTATAAAGATTAATTAAAACGATTTGTAATGTAATTTTATTAGTGTTATATTTATTTTAAGTATTATTTTTTAATTTCAAATAAATAATAAATATTATTTTTTGTAATTTTTTATAAAAATATTTTTTAAATAAAATAAAAATGTACCTTACTTAATCAAGTGTATTTAGTGCCTAGAAAAAATTATATACATAATCCTAAACCAATTTTTAATCCACCTAAAAATAAGAGGAAAATATCTACATTTATTTATTATGCTATGAAAAAAGCATCAAAAATAGATGTTGCTAGAAGTCATTTAAATTGTACATTAATACCTATTGATCCTAAAACTGGTAATATTTTACCTAGATTTAGAAGATTAAATGAACATCGAGCATGCGCTATGAGAGCTATTGTTCCTGCTATGTTATATTATTTTGATATTCATTCAAATTTAGTACAAGCATCAATTGAACAATTATCTGATGAATGTGGTTTATCTACTATATCTGAATCTGGTAATAAATCTATTACTAGAACTTCACGTTTGATAAATAATTTCTTAGAACCAATGGGTTTTGTCACATGTAGGAGAGATAAAACTAATTCAATCAGTAATTATATACCGAAAAAAATATTTTTGACACCAATATTTTTTATGTTATTTAACATATCACAATCAAAAATAAATAGTTATTTGTTTAAGTCAATAAAAACATCTCAAAAATTAAAGAAAAGTAAAAACAAAAAATTAATTTCTTTTTCAGATATTAAAGTTATATCAAAATTAGACGAACCATCTGCTAGAAAAAAAATCCTAAATACATTAATTAAACATTATACAGCAAGTGAATTAACTGAGATAGGTCCTAAGGGATTGAAAAAACAAATAGATATTGAATATAATAAATTACGTAAGTTATTTAAAAAAATCAAAAAATAAATTTATACAATAAAA
>NZ_CP034870.1:612635-641221 GCF_005081185.1 Buchnera aphidicola (Lipaphis pseudobrassicae) | reverse complement strand
TCTGTGGATAAGTGTTCTGTAGTATTGATAATACAAGAACTTATTAGATTAATTAACTGTGTACAATTAGTGATTTTAATAGGAATAACTTTTTTATATGTTATAGTTTTAAACTAAATTCACAAAAAAAATTAATTATTAAAATTACTATTGCATTCATGAATAAAAAAAGCTTAAAAAAATCTATTTTAAAAAATATAAAAGAGGTAAAAAAATGTTTAATATATCTAAAAAAAATATCATTGTTTTAATAATTTTTTTTCTTATTTTTAGTTTATTTTTTTTTTCTAAAAAACGTTCTATACCAGTTTATGAAAAAAATAAACAACAAATAGAATATGAAGAAATAAAAAGAAAAATAAATTCCCAAGAATCTAAAAATTTAAATAAAGTTGAAAATTTTATTATTAAAAATAATAATATTTACGGTACTTTAATAGCTATGGAACTAGCAAAAAAATATATTCTAAACAATAATCTTGACAAAGCTTTTACGCAATTAAATCATTGTTTAGAATATACAAAAGAAAACAATTTAAAAAATATTTTACAATTAAGAATGACTAAAATAAAAATTCAAAAAAATGAATATAATCAAGCTATGAATATTATCAAATCAATAACAGATAAAAATTGGAAAAATATAGTCGAACATATCAAAGGTGATATTTTTGCTAAACAAAACAAAAATAAAGAAGCAATAAAATGCTGGAAAAAAAGCTTGTTAATAGAATCTTTAAATGCATCTAGAGAAATTTTAAGAATGAAAATTAATGAATTAAAATAAAAATAAATGCAAAATAAAAATGAAATTAACTTCAATTAAAAAGGGTGTATTTAAAAAATGATACCTATCATTGCATTAATTGGACGAACTAATGTAGGAAAATCCACTTTATTTAATATACTAACAAAAACTAGAAATGCATTAGTTGGAAACCATTCAGGAATCACTAGAGATAGACAATATGGATATTTAAAATTGAAAGAAACTAAAAAAGTTATTTTGATCGATACAGCTGGTTTAGATATTAATGACAATATAATAGAAAAAAAAGCAAAAAAACAAACGTTTCTAGCTATAAATGAATCGCAATTGATACTATTTGTAGTAAATGCCCGTGATGGATTAATGCCACAAGATATTGATATTTTTAATAAAATAAGAAAATTTCAAAAAAAAACAATTTTAATTATTAATAAAATAGATGGTATTAATGATCACTCTAAATTCAATGAATTTTACTATTTAGGAATTGAAAAAATTCAAAAAATATCTGCTACACATAATCAAAAAATTAATACCCTCATCGAAAAATATTTAATTCCTTGGATACAATCAATAAACCAAATAGAACAAATAAAAGAAACTGAAAAAAAAATACCAATATCTACTATTAAAGTAGCTTTAATTGGTTGTCCAAATGTTGGAAAATCAACCTTAATCAATAGTTTATTAAATAAGGAAAGAATGATTACATGCAATATGCCAGGAACAACATTAGATAGTATATCAATACCTTTTACATACAACGATCAAAATTATATTCTCATTGATACTGCAGGAACATCTAAAAAAAAGAAAAATGCATATAATTTTGAAAAATTTTCAATAATTAAAACATCACAAACAGTCGAAAAATGTAATGTAGTATTATTAATAATAGATGCATGTAAAAAAATATGTCATCAAGATTTATTTTTGGCTGATTTTATTATTAAATCTGGAAAGGGTATTATTATAGTCATTAATAAATGGGATTTATTAGACATAAAACAAAAAAAAGAACTAAAAGAAAACGTTCATAAGAAATTAAAATTTCTTTATTTTTCAAAAATACATTTTATATCTGCATTACATCACAAAGGAATATTTAAACTGTTTAAATCTATAAAAGAAACATACCAAGAATCTAATAAAAAAATTAGGACATCAACACTTATAAAAACTATGAATCAAGCAACTCAAAAGCACGAACCACCAATAATCAAAGGAAATCGAATAAAATTAAAATATGCACATTTAGGTAGTTCTAATCCACCTAAAATTATTATACATGGTAATAAAGTAAAATCTTTACCATTATCTTATAAAAGATATTTAATAAAATTTTTTTATAATAATCTCAAAATAAAGGGAACACCTATTCAAATAGAATTTAAAGAAAATAGTAATCCCTATATTTTATTAAAACATAAAAAAGAAAAAAATTAATATTCTCTAACATAATTAACAGTATATAGAGGTATTTCTACTTCAATATCAATATTTCCGATAACTGCTTGGCAACTTAAACGACTATTAGATTCAAGTCCCCAAGCTTTATCTAAAATATCATCTTCAATTTCAGACCATCCTGAAAGAGAAGAAAATCCTTTTCTAACAATACAATGACAAGTGCTACATGCACATGATTTTTCACATGCATGTTCTAATTTAACATTATTTCGTAAAGCAACATCTAATATTGTTTCACCTTTTTTAGCAAAAAAATTTGCACCTTTTGGCAATATAATTTTATGAGGTAAAAAAAATACTTTAGGCATTTATATATTATCCTTTAAAAGATTTTTACTTAAAGAAGTTTGAATAGTATTTTTAAGTCGCAATGAAAAAAATTTTTTACTTAATTCTTCTAATTTTTTTAAATTTATTTTTATCAAAAATAAATCATCTTGATTAATAGATTCTTCTAGTTTCTTTTTTTGATTGTTTATATTAAATAATTCTTCTTTACTAATTAACTCTTTATCTTCTTTAATAGCTTCTTCTAAAATCATTAAAACTTGTTTTGATTCCATTTTTTTTTCTTCTTTTACTCTATAATAATAATCTTTTTCAGCATTTTTTAAAGATGTACTTACTATTTTAGAAACATTTACTTTTTTTAACATAGAACTATTATCAATTTGAATAAATTTACCTTGATTACTATTTTTTTCTAACACTTTTATCTTAATTAAACCATCAGTATTAATTTCAAATGTAACTAAAATACGAACTAATCCTGCTTTTTTAGGTTTTATTTTTTTAAAGACAAAACGAGATAATGAAATACAATTTTTTACAAGTTCACTTTCACCTTGCAATATGTGAATTACTATAGATGTTTGATTATCTTTATAAGTTGTAAATTCTTTGGTTTTTGAAATTGGAATTGAACTATTTCTTAAAATAATTTTTTCAACAAAACCACCCATAACTTCAATACCCAAAGAAAGAGGTATAACATCTAATAATAATGTTTTGTATTTAGTCAAATTGTTTTTCAACATATCTACTTGAATTGCAGCTCCAATAGCTACAACTTCATCTGGATTAATAGAATTTAAAAGAGTTTTTTTAAAAAAATTAGATACTTTTTCATAAACCAATGGAACACGGGTAGATCCACCTACCATTATAACCTCACTAATTTTATCAATTGATAAATTGACTTCTGTAAGTAAATTAGCACAAATCAATAAGGTTTTTTTAATTAAATGCATAATAATCAGATTAAATTCATCACGGGTAATATCACCCATCCAATCGAAAAAATGAACTTTTACCACATTATATTTAGTTAATTTTAACTTTGTTTCTCTTGCTATTTTAAGCAATACGGATTGAAAAAAATCATTGCATTTATTAAGTAAATTTGATTTTTGATAAATATATTTAGCTAAAGCATGATCAAAATCATCTCCACCTAAATTAGAATCACCACTAGTAGCTAATACTTCAAATATTCCTTTATTTAATTTTAATATAGAAACATCAAAGGTACCTCCTCCTAAATCATATACTAAAACAATACCTTTTTTCTGCATCTCTAAACCATAAGCTATAGCTGCAGCTGTAGGTTCATTCAACAATCGGATTAAGTTAATTTGAGCAAGAAAAGCTGCTTTTTTCGTAGCTTCTTTTTGAAGATTATTAAAATATGCTGGAACAGTGATAATACTTGCATCTATTTTTTCATTAAATAAAGTAATAGTTCTATCTTTTAAAAATTTTAATATCTCACTAGAAACATCAATAGGTGTGACAGGACCTAAATTTGTATATAATAAAACTCCTCCATCACTTTTTCTTTCTATAAGATATGGTAAAATTGGAAATTCTTTTTTAATAAATTCAATAGAACGACCAAGTAGACGCTTAACAGAACAAATTGTATTTATAGGATCTTTAGTAACATTTTTTAAAGCATCCCAACCTACTGATATACTATTTTTGTTATAATGTACTACTGATGGTAATAAACAACGTCCTTCCTGATCCGATAATAAAATAACTCCTTTTTTTGTTACTGTTGCAGCTAAAGAATATGTAGTGCCAAGGTCAATCCCTAAAAATATTTTTTTTTTGTATGTATGTTTTAAAGAAATCATATTATCGTCACTTATTTATAAATCTATTTTATAAGCATCTTATTATTTTTTAAATTTTCTTTTATTTTTTCAAAAAATAATAATTTTTCTATAATAATAGTTGCTTTTTTAAAATTTTTTTTATTGAATTCCAATTCAATTAATTTTTGATATTTTGTAATTTTAGTTGTGATGTCTTTTAAAAAATTATTTAACAAAACTTCATCAAAATTATTTTTTTTCAAATTTTCTAATTCTTCATAAAAAGAAAAGTACTCTATTAAAAAACTATGATTTTTTAAAATAACAGTTTCTTTACTAATTTTAAAACCACGTAAGGAAAGAAAGTATATAGCTCTACTTGAAAAATTTTTTAAAATTTTATAACCTTTATTGATTTCAATAGATTTTTCTAAAATCATTTTTTTTTTAAATGTAGAATCATTCATAAATAAATCAGGATGAAATTGTAATTGTAATTTATAAAAATTTTTAGAAAGTAACTTCTTATTAATGTTAAATGTTTCTGGTAGATCAAATAATGTAAAATAATTCATTAATTACCTAAATTTATTTTTGTTATATTGATAGGTTAAAAAAATAATACTAATGTATAGTATTACATGTTGAAAGAAAATATTCTTTCAACAATAAAATCCTGTTATTTTTTTTTACTTCTATAATCAGCAATAGCAGCTTTAATAGCATCTTCAGCTAAAATAGAACAATGAATTTTTACTGGAGGAAGTTCTAATTCTTCTACTATACTAGTATTTTTGATAGTTTCAGCTTCTGTGATAGATTTTCCTTTTACCCATTCAGTAACTAATGAACTTGATGCAATTGCTGAACCGCAACCATATGTTTTAAAACAAGCATCTTCAATAACACCATGCTTATTAACTTTAATTTGTAATTTCATCACATCACCACAAGCAGGAGCACCTACTAATCCACTACCTACATTTTTATCTTTACTAGAAAAGGATCCAACATTACGAGGATTTTCATAATGATCCATCACTTTTTTACTATAAGCCATTTTAAATTCCTTAACTTGTTTTAATATTTAACTATGATCCCACTCAATGCTATTTAAATCAACTCCTGATTTGAACATTTCCCATAAAGGTGAAAGTTCACGCAATCTGCAAATAGATTGATGAACTAATTTTATTGTATGTTGAATTTCTTCTTTTGTAGTAAAACGACCAATAGAAAAACGAATAGAACTATGAGCTAATTCATCTTTAATTCCTAATGCTTTTAATACATAAGAAGGTTCTAAACTAGCTGACGTACAAGCAGAACCAGAAGAAATTGCTAAATCCTTAAGTGACATAATTAAAGATTCACCTTCAACATAATTAAAACTAACATTTAAAATATGTGGTACTCCTTGTTTTAAATCACTATTCAAATAAACTTCTTCAATATTCTTAATTCCATTCCAAAGCAAATTCCTTAATTCTGTTAAACGAATGAAATCATCATCTATTTTACTTTTAGCTAAAATAAACGCTTCACCCATACCTACAATTTGATGTACAGGTAAAGTACCTGAACGCATTCCTCTTTCATGTCCTCCCCCATGTATTGAAGCTAATAAACGAACACGTGGTTTACGACGAACATATAAAGCACCAATTCCTTTTGGTCCATAAACCTTATGCGCAGAAAAAGACATTAAATCTATATGAATATTTTTTAAATCAATAGGAATTTTTCCTATACTCTGAGTCGCATCTACATGAAAAAAAATCTTTTTTTCTCGACAAAGTCTTGATATACCTGCTATATCTTGTATAATCCCAATTTCATTATTCACATGCATAATAGAAATTAAAATAGTATCTTTTCTTATATTTTTTTTTAATTGACTTAAATCAATGATACCATTGTTTTTAGGAGTAAGATAAGTTAAATCAAAGCCTTTACTTTCAAGATATCTACAGGTATCTAAAACAGATTTATGTTCTGTTTTACTAGTAATAATATGTTTACCTTTATTTTCATGAAAAAATGCTATACCCTTAATAGCTAAATTATTTGCTTCAGTAGCACCTGAAGTAAAAATAATCTCACGAGAATCAGCACCAATAAATTCTGATATTTGATTTCGTGCAATATCAACAACTTCTTCTGCATCCCAACCAAATTTATGTGAACGAGAAGCAGAGTTACCAAATGTTCCATCAATCGTTAAATAATTCATCATTTTCTTTGCAACTTGATACTCTACTGGAGTAGTTGCTGCATAATCTAAATAAATTGGAGTTTTCATAGCAAAAATTTACCTTTGAATAAAATTCTTCATATATAAAGTAAACATTTTATCATTTTAATCAAAATTTAGATCTAAAAATGATTAAAATATACTATTTTTAAAATATTCAAAATACATACTAGACTTTTGTTGTTAATAACAATATAATTATTTATAAATAATAAAAATCAATTTAGGGGTGTAGTTCAATTTGGTAGAGCATCGGTCTCCAAAACCGAAAGTTGTAGGTTCAAGTCCTTCCACCCCTGCCAAAATATCAATCATCAATTATTTTTTATTCTATTTAAGAATACATTGATTTCTGCATTTTAATTATATAAAAAAATATAATTCCTGCAATTTTTTAGAATCATTTCTAAAAAAATTCTATTAATTTCAATTAAAAATTTAATTAAATGAAAATATAACCTATAAATATCACAATTTTATAGAAATTTTCTTATTAAAATAAAAACTTTAAAAATTATTTTTTATGGAGTTATTTATAAATGCCTAAATATCGTTCTTTTACAACTACATATGGTAAAAATATGTCTGGAGCAAGATCATTATGGCGTGCTACAGGAATGAATGATGAAGATTTTAAAAAACCTATTATTGCAATAGTTAATTCTTTTTCACAATTTGTTCCAGGACATATACATTTACAAGAAGTTGGAAAGATTATTTCCCAAGAAATTCAAAAATCAGGCGGTGTTCCAAAAGAATTTAATACTATTGCAATAGACGATGGAATAGCTATGGGACACTCTGGAATGTTATATTCTTTACCTTCTCGAGAATTAATTGCAGATTCAATAGAATATGTAGTTAATGCACATTGTGCGGATGCAATGATTTGTATTTCTAACTGTGATAAAATTACACCAGGAATGCTTATGGCATCAATGCGACTAAATATACCATCTGTTTTTGTTTCAGGTGGACCTATGGAAGCAGGTAAAATAAAAAAAAATAATAAAGAAATAAAAATAGATTTAGTAGACGCTATCATGACAGGAGGAAATCCTCATAAATCTGAAGATCTAATTAAAACCATTGAAAGTTCAGCATGTCCTACATGTGGATCTTGTTCTGGAATGTTCACTGCAAATTCTATGAACTGCTTAACAGAAGCAATGGGTTTATCTTTACCTGGAAATGGAACACTATTAGCTACTCACGTTGATCGCAAAGATTTATTTATAAAATCAGCCAAAACTATCGTCAAAATTACTAAAGAATATTATGACAATGATAATAAAAAAGTTCTACCTAGAAGTATTGCAAATAAAGAGTCTTTTATAAATGCAATCACATTAGATATTGCAATGGGAGGGTCTACTAATACTATTTTACATTTGTTAGCAGCTGCACAGGAAGCAAAGGTTGATTTTAAAATGTCTGATATTAATAATTTATCTAAAAAAATACCTCATATTTGCAAAGTATCACCAAGTACTTCTTTATATCATATAGAAGATGTTCATCGTGCAGGTGGTGTAATGGGTATTTTAGGAGAATTAAATCGATTTAATTTATTAAATAAAAAAACAGAGAATATATTACAATTAAATCTAGAAGAAACATTAAATAAATATGATATTATTTTAACAAAAAATCCTCATGTTATTAATATGTTTAAAGCTAAACCTGGTGGTATTCGAACAACAAAACCATTCTCACAAGAATGTAGATGGGTAAAATTAGATTATGATCGTAAAAATGGTTGTATTCGTTCTTGTAAAAATGCTTATAGTAAAGAAGGAGGATTAGCTGTTTTATATGGAAATTTAGCTAAAAATGGTTGTATAATAAAAACTGCAGGAATCACCAAAGAACAGTACATTTTTTCTGGTACGGCTAAAGTATATGAAAGTCAAGAAGAAGCTGTTAATGCAATATTGAATAAAAAAGTAATCTCAGGTGATGTTGTTGTTATTCGTTATGAAGGTCCTAAAGGTGGTCCTGGTATGCAAGAAATGTTGTATCCTACTACATATTTAAAATCTATGGGTTTAGATAAAACATGTGCATTAATTACCGATGGTAGATTTTCAGGTGGAACTTCAGGACTTTCTATAGGACATATTTCACCTGAAGCTGCAAATAAAGGTACAATAGCTTTAATAAAAAACAATGATATTATTAATATTAATATCATTAAAAGAACAATTAATATAGATATTACAGAAGAAGAATTATCTAAACGTACTTTAGAAGAAGAATCAAAGGGATCCTTCTCTTATAAACCAAAAAACCGTAAAAGATATATTTCACCTGCATTACAAGCATATGCTTTTTTTGCTACAAGTGCAGATAAAGGAGCTGTAAGAAATCAAGATAAAATATCTAAAATTTAAAAAAACAAAACTTTAAAAAATTAGGAGAATATTTATTAATGAATTATTTTAACACGTTGAGTTTTAGTCAAAAAATTAATCAAATAAAAAAATGTCGTTTTATGAAAAAAAACGAATTTAAAAATAAGAATATAATTTTGCAAAATAAAAGTATAGTTATTGTAGGATGTGGATCTCAAGGTTTAAATCAAGGATTAAATATGAGAGATTCAGGACTAAATATTTCTTATGCTTTAAAAAAAGATAGTATTTTAAAAAAAAATCAATCTTGGATAAATGCAACGGAAAATAATTTTATAGTAGGTGATTATGAATCACTTATACCAAGTGCTGATTTAGTAATTAATTTAACTCCAGATAAACAACATTCTAATGTTATAAAAGAATTGCAAAAATTAATGAAAAAAGATGCATGTTTAGGTTATTCACATGGTTTTAATATTGTAGAAAAAGGAGAAAAAATAAGAAAAGATATAACCGTAATAATGGTAGCTCCAAAATGTCCAGGAACGGAAGTGAGACAAGAGTATAAACGAGGATTTGGTGTTCCTACATTAATTGCTGTACATAACGAAAATGATATTCATAAGATAGGCTTAGAAATTGCAAAAGCATGGGCATTTTCTACTGGAGGACATCGCGCAGGAGTTCTTGAATCGTCATTCGTAGCTGAAGTTAAATCAGATCTTATGGGAGAACAAACAATTTTATGTGGTATGCTTCAAACAGCTTCATTAATATGTTACGAAAAATTAATTTCAAATAAATGCAATCCAGGTTATGCAAGTAAATTAATACAATTTGGATGGGAAACCATTACAGAATCTCTTAAGCATGGAGGCATTACTTTAATGATGGATAGATTATCTAATCCATCAAAAATTAGAGCTTTTAAACTTTCTCAAAAAATAAAGAAAATTTTATCAGAATTATTTCAAAAACATATGGACGATATTATCTCAGGATATTTTTCTATAGAAATGATGAAAGATTGGAAAAATAAAGATAAAAATTTATTAAATTGGAGATATAAAACAAAAAATACGTCTTTTGAGCAAGCTCCTTACTATGAGGAAAAAATACCAGAACAAGAATACTATGATAATGGAACACTAATGGTAGCAATATTAAAATCTGGTATTGAATTATCTTTTGAAAAAATGGTTCAATCAGGAATCATGGAAGAATCTGCTTATTATGAATCATTACATGAATTACCATTAATAGCAAATACTATTGCAAGAAAAAAACTATATGAAATGAATATGGTTATTTCAGATACTGCTGAATATGGTAGTTATCTTTTTTCTGAATCAGCATATCCAATTTTAAAAAACTTTATAGCAACCATCAACCATACAGATCTTGGTTCTCCTTTATCTAATCAATCTGTAAATAATATTGAATTATGTCAAATAAATGAAATTATTCGAAATCATCCAATAGAAATCATTGGACGAAAATTGAGATCTTATATGAAAAAAATGAAAACAATTACTGTTGCTCAATAAAACATTATTTTATTTTAAACTATTTTATAACATATATTTTTAATTAAACATTATCGATATTTTTATGTCTCTTAATTTTGCTCAAAAAAATGCTATTGAATTCACTAATGGTCCCTGTTTAATATTAGCAGGGGCTGGTTCTGGAAAAACAAAAGTTATTATCAACAAGATAGTTTACTTGATTAATCATTGTCAATATATACCTAATAATATTGCAGCTGTAACCTTTACTAATAAAGCAGCTTATGAAATGAGAATGCGTCTTTCAGAATATTTAGATATATCAAAAACAAAAAACATGATTATTTCTACTTTTCATTCATTAGGATTGAAAATTATAAAACAAGAAATGAATACACTAAAATTTAGTGCTAATTTCACTCTTTTGGATGAAAAAGATCAAATTAGTTTACTAAAAAAAATATGTAACAAAGAATCTAAAACAGATTTAAGATTATTAAAAAAAATAAATTTTATGATTTCTTATTGGAAAAATAAATTTTTTACTCCTTCACAAGCGCAAACATTAGCGAAATCAGATTTAGATAAATACTTTTCAGATATTTATAAAAAATATAATACTTATCTTTATGAATCAAATATATTAGATTTTGATGATTTAATTTGTATACCTACAATTTTATTAAAAAAAAATCAAGAAATAAAAAATCGATGGCAAAAAAAAATTACTTATTTATTAGTGGACGAATATCAAGATACTAACAATAGTCAATATGAATTCATTAAAACACTTACTAGTGTGGATTCTAATTTTACATTAGTTGGTGATGATGATCAGTCTATTTATTCATGGAGAGGAGCAAATCCTAGAAATCTTTTTTTAATAAAAAAAGATTTTCCTAATTTAAAAATTATAAAATTAGAACATAATTATCGTTCTTCTGGTAGAATATTAAAAGCTGCAAATAGTCTAATTTCTAATAATATGCATTATTTAGAAAAAAAATTATTTTCTCAATTACAATATGGAACTTTTATAAAAATTATTATAGCTAAAAATGAAGAACATGAAGCAGAAAAAATAGCAGAAAAAATTTTACTACAAAATGCTAAAAATATTGCTCAATATAAAGATTATGCCATTTTATACCGAGGTAATTATCAAGCTAAAATTCTAGAAAAAATTTTAATAGAAAAAAATATTCCATATAACATTTCAAAAAATTCATCATTTTTCTCTCGTACTGAAATTAAAGATTTATTATGTTATCTCCGTATCATTATTAATAAAAATGATAACTCTGCATTTATGAGAGTTATAAACGTTCCTTCTCGTCAAATAGGTATAATTACGTTAAAAAAAATAGAGAAATGGGCAAATAAAAAAAATAAAAATTTTTATGAGGCAATTAATAATATTGAATTAAAAAAAATTTTAAACAAAAAAACAATCAATAAATTAAATAATTTTATTCTTTTAATAGAAAAATTAATTAAATCTTCTCTTTTAAAACCATCTAAAATTTTAGATGAAATTATTAATGAAATACAATATGAAAAATGGTTATCTAAAATTTTAAAAGAACCCAAAAAAATTAAAAAAAGCATAAATAATATTCATACTTTATCTACATGGATAAAAAATATGATACAAGGAGATAAGTTTGAAAAACCTATGAATTTATCAAAAATTATTGCTCGTATGACACTTCGTGATATTGTAGATCAATCTATAAAAAAGGATACAAAAAATAATCGAGTACAACTAATGACATTACATGCTTCTAAAGGTTTAGAATTTTCTTCAGTATTCATGATCGGCATGTGTGAAGGAATATTACCGAATCATAAAAGTATTCACAATAACAATATAGAAGAAGAAAGAAGATTAACATATGTAGGAATAACTAGAGCAAAAAAACAATTATTTTTTACTTATTGTTCTAAGCGTGTTCAATATGGTCAAACATTACATATGTCACCTAGTAGGTTTTTATTCGAACTTCCTCCAGAAGATTTAAAATGGGAGAAAAAGTTTTTTCTAGAAAATAATTTCAAAAAAAAATAAAAAATTAAATTTTTTTAAATTTAGTTTTAAAAATTTTTTAGAAATGATATAATATTTTTATAAAAATTTAAAATTTCTTTACTTCTGAGTAAAAATATAAAATGAATAACATAATCGAATTAACTGATCAAAACTTTGAAGAAAAAGTTTTAAAAATAAAAGATTTTATCTTAGTTGATTTTTGGGCTGAATGGTGTAATCCGTGTAAAATTTTAGCACCTATTCTAAATGAAATTTCAGAAGAATATCACAATAAAATTATTATTGGAAAACTAAACATAGAAAAACATCCAAATACTGCTCCAGTATACTCGATTAGAAGTATACCAACATTACTATTATTTTTTAATGGAGAAGTTGTTGCAACTAAAGTAGGAGCAATTTCTAAATTACAGCTTAAAGAATTTTTAGATGAATATGTTAATTAAAAATACTAAAATAATTAATTAAAATATTTAAAATGTATTGTAAATTTTTAATAAATTTTAAAATTATGTAATACTTTCTATTTCGAGATTTACCCCGATTTTACTAAGAACCCACCATTATGAATCTTACCGCACTTAAAAATATGCCAGTTTCTGAATTAATTACTCTTGGTGAAAAAATGGGGTTGGAAAATTTAGCGCGTATGCGTAAACAAGATATTATTTTTGCCATCCTTAAACAACATGCAAAAAGTGGAGAAGATATATTTGGAGACGGTGTTTTAGAAATATTACAAGATGGATTTGGTTTTTTACGTTCTGCTGATAGTTCTTATTTGGCTGGTCCCGATGACATATATGTTTCACCTAGTCAAATACGTAGATTTAATTTACGTACAGGTGATACAATTTCTGGTAAAATCAGACCACCAAAAGAAGGTGAAAGATACTTTGCATTACTCAAAGTTAATGAAGTTAATTATGATAAACCTGAAAATGCAAGAAGTAAAATTTTATTTGAAAATTTAACTCCATTACATGCTAATTCTCGATTAAGAATGGAACGCGGAAACGGTTCAACTGAAGATTTAACAGCGAGAGTATTAGACTTGGCATCTCCTATTGGTAGAGGACAAAGAGGATTGATTGTAGCACCTCCAAAAGCAGGAAAAACAATACTACTCCAAAATATAGCTCAAAGCATTGCTTATAATCATCCAGATTGTGTTTTAATGGTTTTATTAATTGATGAAAGACCAGAAGAAGTTACTGAAATGCAAAGATTAGTTAAAGGTGAAGTTGTAGCTTCTACTTTTGATGAACCTGCATCAAGACATGTACAAGTAGCTGAAATGGTAATTGAAAAAGCAAAAAGATTAGTAGAACATAAAAAAGATGTGATTATTTTATTAGACTCAATTACTCGTTTAGCTCGTGCTTATAATACAGTAGTACCTGCATCAGGAAAGGTTTTAACAGGTGGTGTTGATGCTAATGCTTTACATCGACCTAAACGCTTTTTTGGCGCTGCACGTAATGTAGAAGAAGGAGGAAGTTTAACAATTATTGCAACAGCGTTAGTTGATACAGGTTCAAAAATGGATGAAGTTATTTATGAAGAATTCAAGGGAACAGGAAATATGGAATTACCATTATCTAGAAAAATTGCTGAAAAACGAGTTTTTCCGGCTATTGACTATAATCGTTCTGGAACTCGAAAAGAAGAATTATTAACTTTACCAGATGAACTTCAAAAAATGTGGATTTTAAGAAAAATTATTCATCCTATGAGTGAAATAGATGCAATGGAATTTTTACTTAATAAACTATCTATGACTAAAACTAATGATGAATTTTTTGATATGATGAAACGTTCATAAATATTTTTAGCATTTTACTTATATTTTTTGTAAAAAAAGCTGGACATCAAACATAATTAATCTTAAAATCTAATTGATAATTATATTTACGCGCTCGTAGCTCATTTGGATAGAGCACTATCTTCCGAAGATAGAGGTATCAGGTTCAAATCCTGTCGAGCGCACTGGTTATAAAAAAATAACAATTCATTTTTTTATTATTTGGTGGCTATAGCTCAGTTGGTAGAGCTCTGGATTGTGATTCCAGAGGTCATGGGTTCGAATCCCATTAGCCACCCCATTAACAATATTATAATCAGAAATACCATTTTATTTTTAATCTTATAAAAACGGCGAATAGCGCAGCTTGGTAGCGCAACTGGTTTGGGACCAGTAGGTCAGAGGTTCAAATCCTCTTTCGCCGACCAATAAAAGATCTATGGATTAAATAGTTCTCTCTTAATTATTTTTATTAAACAATCATTATTAGCAAAATTAGATACTATTATATTTTTCCATCCTAACTGTTTCGCAATTTTAAACAATCTAATACTTACTACAAATATTTTACATTTTAATAACCAATGGGTTTTATTAAAAATAAAAATAGTATTTTGCATATGATATAAAACTTCACTACTTGTTACTACAAGAGTATTTATTTTGTATGAATACCATTTTTTAACTTCTTTGTTAATATCTAATTTTTTTAAAATTCTTTTATAACATTCTATAGTAGCAACATTAAAATTATTTTTTATTAAATTTTTTTCTACTAATTTACGTCCATTTTCACCTTGTAATAATGTTATAATATCTGTTTTTAATAATTTTTTATATAATATATTTAACAAACTTTCGCTATTTTCGTGTATAGGAAAAAAAATTTTTTTTTTATATATTTATAAAGAAAAAGTGCAGTACTTTTACCAATAGTAAAATATTTTACAGAATCAGGCCATTTTAAATTATTAGTATTTAAATATAAATTTGTATAATAAACAGATTGTTTAGAAAACAAAACAATTATATTTGATTTATATAATTCATTAATCTTATTTGATAAATTGATTGAACTATTACTAGGAAAAAAATCAAAAAAAGAAAAATTCCAAGAATTTATACCTATTTTTTTCAATTTTTTAACTAATTTTTTTCCTGATACAACAGGCTTAATTACTAATATTTTCATATATAATAAGATTCTTTTAAATAGAGTTCTTCAAGAATTTTTTTTGCTCCGTTTTTTAATAATTCTTCAGCAAGAGAATATCCCATTTTTTCTGTTTTGTTATAGTAATCTATTCTTTCTCCCTTTAATATAATTTTTCCATTAGGTGATCCTACTAATCCTCTTAACCAAATTTTATCATTTTTTATTATAGCATAACTTCCTATTGGAATTTGACATCCCGCATTAAGTTTCCTACAAAATGCTCTTTCTGCATTAATTTCAATAAAAGTATTTATATGATTAAGATGTGATAAAAAAAATAATACTTTTTTATCATGCGCTCTTGATTGAATACCAATTGCACCTTGTCCACATGAGGGAAGAGATAGTTCTGCAGGTATAATTTGAGTAATTCGATGTTGTAAATTTAATCTATTTAATCCTTCTGTAGCAAGAATGATTGCATCATATTTTCCTTGATCTAATTTTGCAATTCTCGTTTCTACATTGCCTCTTAAAGGAGATACAATTAAATCAGGTCTATAAGTAATTAATTGGCATTGCCTTCTTAAACTAGATGTTCCAACTATAGCCCCTTTAGGTAAATTATCAATTGACTTATAGTGATTAGATACTAATGTATCTAAAGGATTTCCTCGTTTGCAAATACTAACTAAACATAATTCTTTGGTGATATTTACCGGTAAATCTTTCATAGAATGAATTGCAATATCAGCTTTATTTTCTAGAAGAGCAATTTCTAATTCTTTTATAAATAATCCCTTTCCGCCGATTTTTGAAAGAGATTTTTTTAAAATATTATCTCCATGAGTAACAATAGGTACCAATTTTATATTTAAATTTGGATATAAAGATAGTATTTTTTTTTGAACATATTTGGTTTGCTGTAAAGCTAAAGGACTTTTTCTAGTAGCAATTCTTAATGTTTTATTTTGCATATTACAATTCATATTAAAATAGGAGCATTTTTTTATTTTTTATTTACACATTATAAAATTTAAATACAAAAAAAACTTTAGCATATTTTTTATATTAAAAAAATTATCTTTCATAAAAAAAAATTTTTTTATTTGATTGCATAAAAAATGCATGTTCAAATATTTCCCAAAAGTTTTTGTTACTACGATTACAAATCCATTCATTTTTATTGTAATTAAAGTGATATCCATTTACTTTAGTTGCTAACCAAATTTGTTTTAATACTTCTTGTTTATTAATTATAATAACACTTTTATTTGAAAAATTAATAGTCATAACATAATCTTGAACTTCATAATCTATATCAATTTCATTCTCATATAAATTTAAAGTATCTTCTATTTTTTGAAACAAATTATTTACTAAAGTAAAAAAATTATTTTTTTCGTTTAAAATTATTTCTTTCATTTTTTTTCTCCTTTATTTTTTTATTATAACAAATTTAAAAAATAAAAATAATTAGATTAATCTGTTTTTATATAATCTTATTTTCAGTATAATTTAAACATCAACTGACTATTTATAAATACAAATGTATACGAAAATACATTTTTTAATAAAATATTAGATAATCTATTAAGGAAAAAATGATTTTATACTATAAAAATAAAAAAAAGATATATTTTTCTAAAATGCATGGTCTAGGAAATGATTTTATGATTATCAATTGCATTAATCAAAATCTTTTTCTATCATCATCTATTATTAAAAAATTATCTAATCGACATACTGGAATTGGTTTTGATCAATTATTATTAGTAGAAAAACCAAATAATTCTATGTTTGATTTTAATTATAGAATTTTTAATTCAAATGGAAATGAAGTTGAACAATGTGGTAACGGTGCGCGATGTTTTGGTCTTTTTCTATTGTTAAAAGGTTTAACAGAAAAAAAAAGAATTTCTGTTAGTACAAAAGCAAAAAAATTAATCATTGAGTTTACATCTAATAATATGATTAAAGTTAATATGAGTGAACCAAGCTTTAAATTAGAAAATTTTACTTTGTTAAAAAATATTTCATATAATAATTTTTCAACAAAACTTATTGAAGAAAATTTAATGTGTAGTTTTGTATCTATTGGTAACCCACATTGTATTATTAAAGTTCAAACTATTGAAAATGCACCTGTAAATATACTCGGTAAACGTATAGAAAAAAACATTATTTTTCCACAAGGAATTAACGTAGGTTTTATGGAAATTATAAATAAAAATAATATTAAATTAAGAGTATACGAACGTGATGTAGGTGAAACCTATTCTTGCGGTAGTGGTGCTTGCGCAGCAGTAGCTGTAGGCATTGTTCAAAATTTACTTTCCCATAATGTTCAAGTAAATTTATTAGGTGGAAACCTAATTGTAACCTGGAAAGGATTTGGGCATCCTCTTTATATGACAGGACCTGCAAAACATGTTTATGATGGACATATATATATATAATATTTTTTCAATAAAAAAGGAGTTATATTTTGATATCATTAAAAGAAAAAAAAGAATTGTTAAAAAATAAAGAATATATAAAAAAAAATACAAAAAAATTTAATCGTGTTATTTTAGCTTTATTTTCAGGTGGTTTTTCTACATTTTCTATTTTATACTGTGTACAATCTATTTTACCAGTATTTTCTAAGGAATTTTATTTAACCCCAGCAGAAAGTAGTTTATCTTTATCTGCAGCAACAGGAATGATGGCTTTAGGAATGTTGTTTACTGGACCATTATCTGACGTATTAGGCAGAAAATTAATTATGTCAACTTCTTTGTTTATAGCTGCAATATTAACAATAATATGTTCATTAATGACTAGCTGGTCAACTATTGTTTTATTTCGTGCTTTGACAGGTTTAGCATTAAGTGGAGTTGTAGCAGTTGCAATGACATATATTAGTGAAGAGATACATCCCAGTTCTTTATCTTTTTGTATGGGTTTATATATAAGTGGAAACACTATAGGTGGATTTTCAGGAAGATTTTTAAGTAGTATTTTATGTGATCAATTTTCATGGAAAATTGCATTTGTAACAATTGGATTGTTTTCTTTAATATCTTCTTGTTTTTTTTTATATTTTTTACCTCAATCTAAAAATTTTTGTTCCATTTCTATTAATTTTTATAGTTTTTTAAATCGTTTTTACTCACAATTAAAAAAACCTGAATTATTTATTCTTTTCTTAATAGGCTTTGTGCTTATGGGTAGTTTTGTTACTATCTTTAATTACATTGGTTATCGTTTAATGTTAGAACCATTTTTTCTTTGTCAATCTAGTATAGGATTATTATCTACGATTTATTTAACTGGAGTATATAGTTCACCTAAAGCTGGTATTTTGATTAAAAAATATTCTCGTAATAATATACTTATAATATCATTGTGTCTAATGTTAACTGGAGTATTTATTACACAGTACAATCAATTGTTTATAATAATTTTAGGATTAATAATTTTTTCTAGTGGTTTTTTTGCATCTCACTCTATTGCTAGTAGTTGGATTAGTTCTTATACAAAAACAGCAAAAGTGCAAGCTACTTCTTTATATTTATTTTTTTACTATCTAGGTTCAAGTGTATTCGGTACATTTGGTGGTTTTTTTTGGTTTCATTTAAAATGGTTTGGCATTTCAATTTTTATAATAATAATGTTATTATTAGCAATTTTTTTATCATATCAACTTAAAAAAAATAAAGCATTATAAAAAATTATGTTTTTTAAAAGTATCATAGATAATATATTTATAAATAAAATTCATATTTTACTTTCCTCAAACATAGTTTCTCACAGATAATAAAATTAGTTTGATTCATCAAAATGGCTTAAATATTATGCTATATTTATTTTCTTATTCTGATTTAAATCATAGTTTATTTCTTTTTTTAGCTTTATTTTTTGTTTTATTATACGAAGCTATTAATGGTTTTCACGATACAGCAAATTCAGTATCAACCTTAATTTATACTCGAGCAATGTCTTCTAATATTGCAGTTATAATGTCTGGTATATTTAATTTTTTAGGTGTTATTTTAGGAGGTTTAACTGTTGCTTACGCAATTGTACATTTATTACCTAATGACTTGTTATTAAATAGTACGTCAAAAAACGCTCTTGCAATGATTTTCTCTATTTTATTAGCTGCTATAATGTGGAATTTATGCACTTGGTATTTTTGTTTACCTGCATCAAGTTCACATTCTCTTATTGGTGCAATTATTGGAATTGGTTTAACTAATGCAATAGTAACAGGTTCATCTTTAATTAATGCACTTAATATTCCTAAAATGCAAAGTATATTTTTATCTCTTATTTTTTCTCCAATTGTAGGATTAATAATAGCAGGAGGTTTAATTTTTTTATTACGGTATTATACAAATAATATCAATAGAAATTTTTATCGAATTCATATGACTCCAATTGAACGAGAAAAGAAAGATGGCAAGAAAAATCCACCATTTTTTATTCGAATAGCACTAATTTTGTCATCTATTGGTGTAAGTTACGCTCATGGTGCAAATGATGGACAAAAAGGGATTGGATTAATAATGCTTGTTCTCATAGGAATTGTTCCTTCTTCTTTTTTAATAAATTTAAATGCTGATAAAAATGAGATAATTTGTACTAAAAATACAATTAATCAATTAGAAAAGTATTTTTTAAAAAACTATAAAAATATATCAAATGAAATTAAAATTCAAAAAGGGATAAATCGTTTAGATAATTATTCTAATATTTACAATGTTATAAAAAATATTAAAAAAACTAAATTTTTGTTACAAGATATTTCTAATTATAACACGTTAGACGTTAAAAAAAGATTACAATTACGTCATTTTTTATTATCTATCTCAGATTTAATTGATCAAAAAATAAATACTTTTAATCTTAATTCCAAAGATAAATCTTTTTTAATAAAAAGTAAAAAAGATATACTTCAAACAATTGAATACGCACCAATGTGGATTATATTAATTGTTGCATTATCTTTATCAATAGGAACAATGATAGGTTGGAAACGTATAGTTATTACTATTGGTGAAAAAATAGGAAAAAAAAGAATGACATATGCACAGGCTATGTCAGCGCAAATTACTGCTTCATTTTCTATTGGTATAGCAAGTTATACAGGAATACCTGTTTCTACTACACATATTTTATCATCTTCTGTAGCAGGAACAATGTTAATAGATGGTGATGGAATTCAAATGAATACCATCAAAAATATTGCTTTAGCATGGTTATTAACCTTGCCTATTTCAATTTTATTGTCTAGTTTTTTATATTGGATAGCATTATCTTTAATATAAGATATCAAATTAAGAATATTAATAATATTTTTTTAAAAAGGAGTACGTTTGAAAAATATGTACTCCTGTTTTTTAAAAAGGACTATATACATCAAAACGATGTTTTTTACCCACAACAGTAAAATTTATTTTATCTGTAGATAAAGGTTCTGCATAAGAAGGACGTTTAACAACAATTCTTTTTTTTGCTAATTTTCTAGAAATTTTTAATAAATTATTAGAATCATAATCTTGTCCTATCAATTTTCTAAAAATTTGCATATTTTTTTTTGGTAAAGACGTTTTTTTACTGATAGGATACATAGGATCTAAATAGATAACATCTGGTTTTAAAACATTCATTTTAAGAATGTTAAAACTATCATTAAAAATTAAATGTAATCTTTTTCTTAACCAAAATCCTATTTTCTGATCTCTATATCCTCTTTGTAAACCATCTTTTAATAATGCGGCAACTATAGGATGACGTTCTATCATTAATACTTTGCAACCTAAAAAAGAGAGTATAAAAGCATCATTTCCTAAACCTGCTGTTGCATCTAAAATAAAAGGATAATAAGTTTTACGAATACCTATAGCTTTAACTAATATGTCACTTTTTTTTCTAATAGAAAAACATCTATAATTATTTTTTTTTGAAGTAAAATCAATTTTTATAGGTTTTTGTTTATAATTTTCACGATTATAAAGTTCTAATGAATCAGAGTTTATTATTAAAGATATAGAGCAATTTTCATCATGTTTTAAATTAAATTGTTTAATTAAGTTCTCTAATCTTTTATTTTGAAATTTGAAAGATAAGTGTATTTTCAATTTTTACCTTCTTAATATGCATAATTAATAATTGACTTTTTTAAAAATATATTTAGAATGTAAATTGATCATTTTTTTACATATTTTACATATAAAAATATATAAAAATAATTTAATACATCAATTTTTTTATATAAATTTATTAAAAGGATAAAAATATTATGTCATCTAATTTTTTTAATATAGATATAATAAGAAAAAAACATTCATTAAATATTTATCAAGATTCTAATAGAAAATTATTAAAACATGTTAAAAATATAAAGAATTTAAATAACATCAAAAAAAAAATTCAACATGAAACTATAGAAAACAAAAAAGAAAATAAGATATATAACATTTTTAAAACTAATATTAGTAATAATTTAAAGGGATCAGATAAAATAGATGAAAAATTTTTAATTTTATCAAAATTATTAAGAAATCAACAAAATAAAAATATATATAAAAAATATAATGCGAAACAATTTTACTCTTTGTCAAATCAAAATAATATTACATATTTATTTCATAATACTTCTGTCAATAATATATTAATGAAAAAAAAATTTTTAATAATTCCTCGCTAAATTTCCTCAATAACAAAATAAAAATTTTTGATAAAAAATTTTTAGATTTCAACATTATAAGAATTACACGTGACATTTTAGATGCACTCAAAAAAAAAGTAGTAAAAACTTATAAAAGTGTAAAAAAACAAACAATAAAACTATTTAATGGAAAAAAAATTAACACAATATTTTTTTCAGATAGAGATTTAGGACCTAGTTCAAATAATGAAAATATGATTTCTTTATCTGAATATGTCGAAGAACTAAAAAAAACTATTGAATCTTCAAAAATTTTTATGAGAGCAATAATTGAGAAAATTAGAAACAAAGGAAAAATAAAAATTGTTAATGAATTGAATAATAATCCAAAACACCCTGAATATCAAAGTTCTTTCCCAGATCTTCTTACTATCACTCCTAAAAATAATCAAAATGATTTTTATAATTCTGTAAGATTAGATGAAAATTTTGATTTAGAAGGTAGAAATAGTATTCTAAAAATTGATAATAATTTTCAAGAAAGAATGGATAAAAGTATACAAAAATCTTATTATGAAGATTTTAATTTAAATAATAATCAATCATGGAAAGTATCAGATCAGTTAGATTCATTAAAAAATATCAGAGATACGATTGAACATTTTCAAAAATGTTATCAAAATTTAAAATTTTCTAATGAACTAGATAAAACATTTATGAATGATTCTTATTCTTCTATTTTTATCATAAATGATAATTTAATCTTTTCTAATGATCGTGAAAAAATGATAAAAGATTTTAAAAAAATAATACCTGATATAGATTCTCAACAATTAATTTCAATATATGCAAATAAAAAATTTTTATCTCAATCTTATCTTCAGTTTATTTCTGAACATCCAGAAATAAATGAATATAAAATAAGAAATTCAAGAAATATTTATAAAATCAATAGTTTAGATAATGGTTCAATAAAGCTAGTTGCGACTCATTTATCTGATTTAGACGTAAAAAATGATAATTATATTAAAAAATATAAAACTTTAGGGATACGAGCAACGATAATTATTTTTCCAAACAATTTACCAATAATTAAATATTCACATTTTGTAAATTAAAAAATAAAAATAATATCAATATTATATACTATAAAATAAACTAATTTTATAATAGGGCATATATATCTAATATGCCCTATTATATTTTAACAAAATTAGAATACATATTATAGTTCATTGATATTATTAAGTTTTTTTAATAATGCAAAATGTACTGCTTTGGGAAGATATGGTTTTGTATCACCTTTATATTTAGCAATCTCTTTAACAAAAGATGAAGATATAAAAGAAACTTCTTTAGAAGAAAGTAAAAATATACTATCTAACTCTGGATAAATCTGTTTATTTATAGCAGCTAATTTTAGCTCATAATCAAAATCAAATATTGTTCGTACTCCTCTAATTAAAATATTAGTTTTTTCTTTTTTTGCTAAATTTGCAAGTAAATCATTAAAACCAAGTATTTTCTTCACATTTTTGAGATGTAATGTAGTAATACGAGTTAACTCTATTCGTTCTTTTAAATTAAAAATAGGTTTTTTTCTTAAATTATTTGAAATTGCAACAATTATATTATCAAATATTTTTGTCGATCGAGTTATAATATCTAGGTGTCCATAAGTAATTGGGTCAAATGTTCCTGGATATATTGCAGTTTTATTCATATTTTTTTTATGTAAGTATTGGTTTTTGATTTATAATACTATTTAGTATACAATTTTTATTTCTTATATTTAAATAATAAATATTTAAGAGAATTGATATGAAAAAAAAAATCTCTGGAAACCTAGTGCTTCAATTAAAAACTTAATCAAAAGATCACAAATTATTTCTGATATTCGTTTATTTTTCCTTCAAAAAAAAATTATGGAAGTAGATACACCTATTCTATCTCGTTCAACTGTTACTGATTTAAATTTAGTTTCTTTTAATACAAACTATTTTTCATTAGATAATTTTGAAAAATTAAAATTATGGTTAATTACTAGTCCAGAATACCATATGAAACGTTTGTTAGCTGCAAAAAGTGGTGCTATATATCAAATTTCTCATTGTTTTAGAAATCAAGAACTAGGTAAATATCACAATCCAGAATTTACTATGTTAGAATGGTATCAACCATTTTATTCAATGAAAAATTTTATGAAGGAAATAGATCAGTTTCTTCAAATCATATTAAATCGGGGCAAATCAGATAAAATTTCTTACCAAGACGTATTTATAAAATTCTTAAATATAGATCCTTTATCTACTAATTTATCGGAATTAAAAAAAATATCTAAAAAATTAAAATTAGATCATTTAACTTATTTTGAAAACAATATACATCAATTAATACAATTGTTGTTTACATTGAGCATAGAACCTAAACTAGGGAAAAAAAGACCTTTGTTCGTTTATCATTTTCCCGCAGAACAGGCATGTCTTGCTTCAATTCATCCAAAAGATTCCCGTATTGCAGAAAGATTTGAATTTTTTTTTAAAGGAATAGAATTAGGGAATGGATTTTATGAACTGACAAATGTTCATGAACAAAAAAAACGTTTTATTGAAGATAATAAAAAACGTATTTCTATGAACATTCCTATACAAGAAATAGATGATTTTTTTCTTGAATCGTTATCTTCTGGTTTACCTCATTGTTCAGGAATTGCGATAGGTTTAGATCGATTAATTATGTTAATTTTAAATGAAAAAAGTATTAGTAAAGTAATGTCTTTTCCATTAGATCGTTGCTAAAAATATATAGTTATTTTTACCAATACTTTTCCATTGTAATATTGCCTTTTTTACGACGTAGATGTTTTATCATATTTCTATTATTTTTTAAAAAATCATAGGTATCTTTAACCATACCAGGATTGCCACATAACATAACATGTGAATTTTTAGGGCTAATTGATAAACCAATTTTTTTTTCTATCATTTTGTTATTTAATAAAAAAGGAATTCTACCAGTTAAAGAATTTTTATTTTCTTCTCTACTAACAATAGTTTGAATTTTCAATTTTCCTTTATATTTTTCATATAGTTTTTTCATTAATGGAAGATAAATTAATTCATGTTGATATCGTACTGCATGCACTAAGACAATATGATTAAACCTATTAATATTTTTACCTTCTTTCAAAATGGAACAATAAGGTCCTATACCAGTACCTGTAGCAAACATCCATAATGTATTACAATCTGGTATTTCATCTATAATAAAGAATCCAAATGAATGTTTTTTAATAAGAATTTTATCACCAGATTGAAGATTATATAACATATTGCTTAGCTTTCCGTTTAGTACACGAACAATATATATTTCTAATTTCTTTTCACTAGGTGAATTAAGATACGAATAAGCTCTTTGTATTTTTTTATTAGTATGATCATATAAAGCTAACTTAGTAAATTGTCCTGCACAAAAAGGTGCTATAGGAGCGTTTAAAATCAGACTAAATAAATAACTACTCCATTTTTTTATTGTTAAAACTTCTGCATTAATCCATGGATTCATATTGTGTTCTCAAAAATTGATCATTATTTTTAACCATTGTACTTATTTTTTAAGTACAATGGTTTTTTATTTAAAAAAAATTAACATTTTTATATTTTTTAAAATTTATTTTTTATCAATTTGTTTTGTATTATTTGGAATATTAATAGAAATTTTTTTAGGTTTTTCTTCTTCTGGAATATTACATTCAAAATCTAGTTTTAATAAACCTAAAGATAGCTCTGCTTTTTTTACTTTAATTTTATGATCTAAGTTAAAACTTAAAGAAAAATTATTAAATATTATACCCTTATGCAACCATTTTACTTTGTTATTTTCTAGTTTATTTTCTTTTTTTCCTTGAATTGAAAGTTGATTATTATGCACAGAAATATCTAACTCTTTTTCTTCATATCCAGGAATACTAAGTATTAATTGATATTCTACTTCATTTATTTGACATATGTTATATGATGGTGTGTCAGATATTGGTTTTTCTCCTGTTAATGTACTAAACATTTTATCAATTTGATTAAATCTATTTGAAAAAATATTATGATCATTAAAGTTTGGAATAAATGAAAGAGAACGATAAGGCATATAAAGCTCCTTTTTTAAAATATTTTTAATTTTAATAGTACTGATTAAATTAAGAAACTTTATCTTTCCATATAAGGCCTTATTTTTTTTTTTCAATAGTAATTTGTAATTATTTTTTAAAAACAGTTTTCTATTAAATTTATATTTATAAAATTATTCTAACTAAAAATTTTTTTGTTAAATAAATATTTAACTAGATAAATATTCTAAAAATTTCTTATAAAATAAAACGACTGAGATCTTCATTAGATATTAATTGATCTAAATGTTGTCCTACATAATTAGAATTAATTTCGATTTTATTACCCTTATTTTCAGCAGCATTAAAAGATATATCTTCCATGAGTTTTTCTAGTATAGTATGTAGTCGACGAGCCCCAATGTTCTCCATAGATTCGTTAACTTTCCAAGCTGCTTCTGCAATATTACGTATGCCTTCTTTTGTAAATTCAATATGAACACCTTCTGTTTCCATAAGTGCTTTATATTGTGAAGTAATTGAAGCAGTAGGTTCAGTTAAAATTTTTTCGAAATCATCAATAGTTAATGCTTGTAATTCAACTTTAATTGGTAGACGTCCTTGTAATTCAGGAATTAAATCAGAGGGAGTAGATGTTTGAAATGCACCAGAAGCAATAAAAAGAATATGATCTGTTTTAACCATTCCATGTTTAGTAGAAACAGTACAACCTTCTACTAATGGAAGTAGATCTCTTTGAACTCCTTCTCGAGAAATGTCTGGACCAGAAGAACCTCCTCTTTTACATATTTTATCAATTTCATCAATAAAAACAATACCATTTTGCTCTACTGCATTGATAGCTTCTTTTTTAATTTCTTCTTGATTAATTAATTTAGCTGCTTCTTCTTCTGTTAGTAATATAATAGCATCTTTGATTTTTAGTCGTCTATTATTTTTTTTATGTCCTCCTAAATTTTGAAATAGAGATTGTAATTGACTGGTCAATTCTTCCATTCCAGGAGGAGCCATTATTTCAACACCCATAGTAGTTGTTAGTACATTTATTTCTATTTCTTTTTCGTCTAATAATCCTTCTCTTAATTTTTTTCGAAATATTTGAATAGTTTTTAAAAGACTTTCATTTTTTTCTTTTTCAGAACAATTATTTTTGGGTGTTGGAACAAGAACGTCTAATATTTTTTCTTCAACTATTTCTTCAACTCGTGCTTTATTTTTTTCGATATTTTTGATTCTAATCATTTTTATTGCTGCATCAGTTAAATCTCTAATAATTGAATCAACTTCTTTTCCTACATATCCTACTTCAGTAAATTTTGTTGCTTCTACTTTAATAAAGGGAGAGTTTGCTAATTTAGCTAAACGTCTAGCGATTTCTGTTTTTCCAACTCCAGTAGGTCCAATCATCAAAATATTTTTAGGAGTGATTTCATGTCGAAGTTCATTATTTAATTGCATACGGCGCCAACGATTTCTTAACGCGATAGATACAGCTCGTTTTGCTTTTTCTTGACCAATAATAAATTTGTCAAGTTCAGAAACAATTTGAGGAGGAGTCATTGAAGACATAAAATAGTCCTTATTTTTCTGAAAATAGTTCTTTTATAGTAAAAGTGTGATTTGTATAAATACAAATATTTGCTGCAATAGTTAATGATTTTTCTACAATTTGATTTGCATCTAAATTAGTATTGTTTATTAATGCACGAGCAGAAGATTGAGCATAAGAACCACCTGATCCTATGGCTATTAAATCATCTTCAGGCTGTATTACATCTCCATTTCCCGTAATAATTAATGAACTATCTTTATCGGCGACTGCTAATAAAGCTTCTAATTTTCTCAACATTCTATCAGATCTCCAATCTTTTGCTAATTCAATTGCAGCACGTTGTAGTTGACCTTGATATAAAGCTAATTTTTTTTCAAACATTTCAAATAAAGTAAAAGCATCTGCAGTTCCTCCTGCAAAGCCAGCAATTACTTTTTCATGGTAAAGAGATCTAATCTTTTTAACATTACTTTTCATAATTGTATTACCTAAAGTTGCTTGTCCATCACCTCCGATTACTACTTTATTTTTTAATCTTACACTTAATATTGTGGTCACAAGAAAAACCTCTTTGACATAACGTTTTTTATTTGTTTTATACGTTCACTTACTGTATAAAATTTTTTATATAAAATATAATTTACTATTTTAAGTAAAATTACTGTTTTTTAGATTATTATCTAAATATTTTTTATAAATAAGATTTTTTTATTATATGAAATATTATTTATTTAATTCAACTCGTTTTTAACGATTAGGTGTTTTTTATAAATTTTTTAATTTTTT
>NZ_CP034870.1:611138-612456 GCF_005081185.1 Buchnera aphidicola (Lipaphis pseudobrassicae) | reverse complement strand
ATAAATATAATATATATGTATTTTTTTTTTTTTTTTTTTTTGAAATATAAAGAATTAACTTTTTTTTTATTATAATACATATATTTTTTATAAATCATTTCTTTGAAATAAAGTTGTTGATCATTTAGTATTAAGGCATTAATCACTGTATAATATAACGAATATATTTATTAATTAAGGAATTTTTATGAAAAAAAAAATTCATCCTCATTATTCTAAGATAACAGCTACTTGTTCTTGTGGAAATAAAATTGAAATTTACTCAACTATTAATCACAATATACACTTAGATATATGTGCACAATGTCATCCTTTTTATACAGGAAAACAAAGAGTCATTGATACTGGAGGACGTGTTGAGAGATTCAAAAAACGTTTTAATTTTAATAATAAAAAATAACTCATATTAGTTGAAGAATTTTTTTAATTTAAGCATCTTATATCATATATTTAGATGCTTAAAAAAGTTTATATAATTATTTATTTTTGATAAGAATTTGAAAAATAATTTTTTAAAGCTATGTAAATAGCATAAGCAATTTTTTTTTGATAATAAGTTGTATTCAATTTTTGTTCTTCTAAGAAATTAGTAATAAATCCTGTTTCGACTAATATAGAAGGTGTACTGATACAGCTTAATATTCCTAAACTAGCATAGTTTAACTGCATTTTATGTAAATTTATATGTTTTTTAAATTGCTCAAACATATATTTAGATAAATCTAATTCTATTTTTCGTAAATTATTAAATTGTAAATCTAGAATTGTTTTTTTCAAAAATAGATCATTTTTATTTTTATCAAAAATTTTTTGAATAGTTTGAGGAAAAAATACATTTGGATTTTTATTTTTTATGTAATTGTTAATTTCACGATTCATTCTACCATCAGAAATTATCCACAAAGATGCCCCTGATACGTATTGTTTTTTAGAAGAATTTACATGAATAGATATTAATAAATTTACGTGATTTTTTCTTAGAAATTGTCTTCTTTTGTTCAATGAAAGATAAGAGTCGTCATTACGGGTTAGAATTGTATGAAATATTTTATCATTATTTAATAGCTTTTTAAGCTGTATTGCTATTGCTATATTAACTTTTTTTTCTTGAAGTCCTTTATGTCCAATTGCTCCTGGATCTTGTCCTCCATGCCCTGCATCTACTAAAATAGTAATTTTTTCTGATGAATTTATAGAACTATTAACTTTTTTTTCTTGTGTGTTTAACGATTTTTTTTTAAATTTTTTATAAAAATTAGATAATGTAATAAATTTACTTTTCTTATTTTTTAATACAGATAAATTATTATATTTTAAA
>NZ_CP034870.1:600994-611101 GCF_005081185.1 Buchnera aphidicola (Lipaphis pseudobrassicae) | reverse complement strand
TATTTTAAAATAGATAAATTATCTGAAATAAATACATTTTTTTCAATAAAATATTTTTTTTTATATATTTATAATAATTTATTTGAATTTGAAAAGCGAACGAAAAAAGAAAAAATATTATCCATTTATAAGATGAATAAAAAATCATATATATATTTTCCTTTAAATTTTATTAATTTAATTTTTTATTTATTTTTCAGAAAAATTATTATAATTACATTGTTGATAACTATTTTTAATAACTAAACTAGAATGGAGCGGGAAACGAGACTTGAACTCGCGACCCCAACCTTGGCAAGGTTGTGCTCTACCAACTGAGCTATTCCCGCAATTTTTTTAAATTTTTAAACAAGATATGATAAAATTTATTTTATATCTATAAAATAAATTTTTCAAGTTTTCTTTAAATAAATTTTATTCAAATTTAAAAAAATTTTCTTTATAAAACTTTAACTCCATAACAGATTCACGAACATCTTCTAGCGCTGTATGATTACGTTTTTTTAAATGATCATATACATTATTATACCAACGATGAATTAGTTCTTTTATAGAACTAACATCTATATTTCTATAATGAAAATAATTTTCTAATTTCGGCATATATTTAAATAAGAATCTTCGATCTTGAGAAATGCTATTTCCACACATTGGAGATGTTTTAATAGGAACCCATTTTTTTAAAAAAAGCAATGTTTCAATTTCTGCTTGGTTTTCATTATATAAACTTTTTTTAACACGTTTTATTAATCCACTTTTTTGATGAGTTGTAGTATTCCACTTATCCATTAATGAAATATATTTATTTTTTTGATATATAGAAATTACTGGTCCTTCTGAAACAATATTTAGTTGATCATCTGTAATCAAAGTAGCAATTTCAATAATACGATGTGTTTTAGGATCAAGACCGGTCATTTCTAAATCAATCCAAATAAGATTTTTTTTATTGATTTTCATATTTTTTATATGTTATTCAAATGTTATTATAAAATAGAATTGTTAAATTATAAAATAAATAAATTATACAAATATTTTTAAAAATATACTTCTAACTAGTTTAAAAAATATATTTCTAAAAGTAAAAAATCTTTTTTCATAATAAAGAAAATAGTATTGAATAAACTTTTTATATTTATCTTTAATAATAGTATTTTATTTGTATAAATCAGATTTTGAAACAATTAAGGGAAAATTTTATGATGAAAAATATCAATTTTAATAAAACCCAATCTTATCAAAAATTAAATAATCATTTCAAAAAAATAAAAGACATTCATTTAAAAGATTTTTTTTTAAAGAATCCCAATAGATTTAAAGAATTTTCGATTGTATTTGAAGATGAAATGTTAATCGATTTTTCAAAAAACCGTATCAATGAAAATACATTAATGCATTTATTAAATTTAGCTGAAGAAACTAATGTTAAATCTGCTATAAAATTAATGTTTTCTGGTTTCAAAATTAATCAGACAGAAAATCGACCTGTATTACATATAGCGCTTCGTAATAGAACTAATAATCCTATTATGGTAAATAATCGTAATATTATGTTAGAAGTTAATAGAGAACTTGAAAAAATGAAAGATTTTTCAAAACTTGTTATTAATGGAATATGGAAAGGTTATACTGGAAAAACTATTTCTGATGTTGTGAATATCGGAATAGGGGGATCTGATTTAGGACCATATATGGTTACTGAAGCATTACGACCTTATAAAAATCATTTAAATATGCATTTTGTTTCAAATATAGATGCAACACATATTAATGAGGTGTTAAAAAAAATAAATCCTGAACAAACAATTTTTTTAATCGCTTCTAAAACGTTTACAACAGATGAAACAATAACAAATGCTTATACTGCGAAAAAATGGTTTTTAAATTTTGTAAAAGATAAAAGTATGTTAAAAAAACATTTTTTTGCTTTATCAGCTAATGTACAAAATGCTTTGGATTTTGAAATTGATATTAACAATATTTTTAAATTCTGGGATTGGGTAGGAGGACGTTTTTCATTATGGTCTTCAGCTGGATTATCAATTGTTTTATCCATTGGATTTGATAACTTTAAAAAATTTTTAGATGGTGCTCATGCTATGGATAATCATTTTTATTATACTGATAATAATAAAAATATTCCAATATTGTTAGCTTTAATTAGTATTTGGTATAGCAATTTTTTTAATTGTGAAACAGAATCTATCTTGCCATACGATCAGAATATGCATCGTTTTTCTGCATATCTTCAGCAGGCTAATATGGAATCTAATGGTAAATCAGTTAATAGAATGGGACAGAAAATATCTTATCAAACTGGTCCCATTATTTGGGGTGAACCTGGAACAAACGGTCAACATGCATTTTATCAATTAATACATCAAGGGACTAAATTAATTCCTTGTGATTTTATTGCTTCAGTGTTTTCACATAATGATTTTGATGATCATCATTTAAAATTAATTTCTAATTTTTTTGCTCAAACAAAAGCACTAGCTTTTGGTAATTCTTATGATATTTTATCATCTGAGTTAAATCTGTCTACACAAAATGATTATAGTATAGATAGCATGTCTCCTTTTAAAATATGTTACGGAAACCAACCGACAAATTCAATCTTAATTCGAAAAATAAATCCTTATAATTTAGGTTCGTTGATTGCTTTATACGAGCATAAAATTTTTGTTCAAGGTTATATATTAAATATTTTTAGTTTTGATCAATGGGGTGTAGAGATAGGAAAAAAATTATCTCAAAATATTTATAATTATTTAAATAGCAATACAACACAAAAGTGTTATGATTCTTCTACTCAAGGATTAATAACGTTTTATAAATCTTTTATAAGTTAAAAAATTTAATAATTTTTATTATTAAATCATTTTAAAATATATAAATCAAAATTATTTTTGATAAAATATGTATTTATTAGAGGTTTAGCATTTCAAAAAATTATTAAATTTCATCATTAATGTTTTATTTTTAAATTATTTTAAAATTCTAATTTTATGGAATATGTGTGGTTTATTATGTTTACACTAATTAAATTAAAAATGCAAAATTTTGGTCAATTTCTAAGTAATATGATAATGCCTAATATAAGTATTTTTATTGCATGGGGAATTATGACTGCTTTATTTATACCTTTAGGATGGCAACCTAATAAAGTTTTAGAACAGTTAATATCACCTATTATTTTTTATTTACTACCTATTTTAATTGGATATACCGGAGGACATTTAATTTCTAATCATAGGGGTGGTCTAGTTGGGAGTATAACTACCATTGGCGTTATTACTAGTACCAATATGCCAATGTTATTAGGAGCAATGATTACAGGACCAATAGGTGGTTGGAGTATTCAGTATTTTGACCAAAAAATAGAAAATAAAATTAAAAATGGTTTTGAGATGTTAGTTAATAATTTTTCTGTTGCTATATTAGGGGTTATATTAGCAATAATTTCATTTTTGACTATTGGTCCATTTATTGAATGGATTTCTCATATTTTATCTAATTTTGTGAAAATAATATTGCATTATAACTTATTACCTTTTGTATCTATAATTATAGAACCAGCTAAAATATTTTTTTTAAACAATGCAATTAATCATGGAATTTTTTCACCATTAGGCGTTCAAGATGTTTCTGAAAACCATAAATCTATATTTTTTTTAATAGAATCTAATCCAGGTCCTGGTCTCGGTGTGTTAATAGCATGGTTGTTTTTTGGGAAAGGAAATTTATCTAAATCTTCAGGAGGTGCGGCGGTAATTGAGTTTTTAGGTGGAGTGCATGAAATTTATTTTCCTTATATTTTAATGCAACCAAAATTAATTATTTCTTTAATTATAGGTGGTATGACTAGTATTTTTATACTTGTTTGTTTTAATGGAGGTTTGATTTCTGCAGTATCACCAGGTTCAATTTTATCTATTTTAGCAATGACTCCAAAAGGTTTTTATTTAGTGAATATTAGTGCTGTTTTTTGTTCTTTCATTGTATCTTTTATTAGTGCATCTTTACTATTAAAGTATAATTTTTATAGAGTTAATTTGAACAATAAAAAATTATTGAAAAAAGATAATAATCTATTAAATCAAAAAATATTACAAAATGATAATTTTGATGATATTAAATATATTAATGTTGATAAAATAAAAAGAATTATAGTTGCTTGCGATGCTGGAATGGGATCTAGTGCCATGGGTGCAAGTATTCTTCGTAAAAAAATCAAACTTGCTAATTTAACTCATATTTCTGTATCAAATATGGCAATTAATGTATTACCTAAAAATGCAGATTTAGTAATTACACATCAAAATTTAACTGATCGAGCTAAAAAATATGCATCTGATGCTCAGCATATTTCTTTAAAAAACTTTCTTAATAATAGTTTTTATGATAATTTAATAAAGAAATTAGTAAAAAATATAACTTCTGTAGAGAGAAATCATATTAGTTCCTTGGATAAAAAAAATAAAAATAATTTAAATTACAAGAAAGAATCGCATGCTTTATTTCAATTAAGTGAAAATAATATCTTGCTTAATCAATATGCAAATTCTAAAGAAGAAGCTATTAATATTGTTGGTCAAAATTTAGTAAAACAAGGTTATGTAAAATTTGATTATATTAACTCTATGTTAGAAAGAGAAAAAATAGCTTCTACTTGGCTAGGAGAATCAATTGCTCTTCCACATGGAACTATAGAAGGAAAAAAATCTGTTTTAAAAACTGGTATAATTTTTTGTCAATTTCCAAAAGGTGTTCATTTTGGAGATGATATAGATGATATTGCTTATCTTGTAATTGGAGTGGCTGCTAAAAATGATGAGCATATTATGGTGGTAAGTAATATTACCAATGCCTTAGATAATCAAGATACAATTAAAAAATTATCTAAAACAACTAATATAAAAGAAGTATTATCACTTTTAAATATTAAATAATTTTAAATTTTTCAATGCTTTTTAAACAAAAAATTTTTATTGGAACATTTAAATATGAAAGCACTTCATTTTGGAGCTGGAAACATTGGTCTTGGTTTTGTTGGGAAAATATTATCAGAATCAAATTGTGATATAATATTTTCTGATATCAATCAAAATGTAATAGATTCTATTAATAATAGAAAATATTATTCAGTTCGAATACTGGGTAAAAATCAAGATAATATTTCTAATATTAAAAACATTAGTGCTATACATTTTAATAATCCTAAAATTATTAAGATAATTACTTTAGTTAATTTAATTACAACTGCAGTCGGTCCTTCTGCATTAGATAAAGTATCATCTTTAATTTCCCATGGAATAATATTGAAATTTAATATGCAGTCAACAACACCATTAAACATCATTGCTTGCGAAAATAAAATGCAGGCAAGTTCAATTTTAAAGCAATATGTGTTGAATAAATTACCTCAAAAATATCATATATATGTACAAAAATATATTGGTTTTGTAGATTGTAGCATTGATACAATTATACCGTCTATTGTTAATAAACAGATGCATTCCTTACTTTTAACTGCTGAAAATTTTCAAGAATGGATAGTAAATATTACTCAATTTAAAGGACAAGTACCTAAAATAATTAACATGCAGTTAAGTAACAATCTAGATCCATTTATCGAAAGAAAATTATTCACATTAAATACAGGGCATGCTATAGCTGCATATTTAGGTTGGATAAAAAAATGTAAAACTATATATGAAGCTATTTTAGATGAAGAAATAGGTGTTATTGTAAAAAACGCGATGGTAGAAAGTGGAAAATTTTTGATAAAAAAATATGATTTTAATATGAATGATCATTTAGCTTATATTAATAAGATTTTTTTGCGTTTTGAAAATCCTTTTTTATTAGATAATCTTACACGCGTAGCACGGAATCCAATTCAAAAACTAAGAAAAGAAGAACGTTTAGTTAAACCTCTTTTAGGTTGTATTAAGTATGGACTATCTTGTTCGAATTTAGCAAAAGGTATTGCATCAGCATTTTTCTATTATAATAAAAATGATTCAGAATCAATGAAGATTTTTTCTTTGATACAAAGCAAAGGAATAAAAAAAACTTTGTCAGATATTTGCGATTTACCCGAAAATAGTGAAGAATCTCGCTTAATTATTTCAAAATATAATACTCTTCATAAAAAATATTTTTCATTATGAAAAATTATTATAAAAGAATATTATGTTTTCTTCAATAATTTATTAAACTAAATTAGAGAATAAGATAATGACTATTCGTGTATTATCATCTGATTTATCATCCCAAATTTCAGCAGGAGAAGTAATTGATCGACCATCTTCAGTTGTTAAAGAAATTATAGAAAACAGTATTGATGCAAATTCGAAAAATATTATTGTTGAAATAGAAAAAAATGGTTTTAAATCTATTGTTCTAAAAGATGATGGTTTCGGTATCGATCGACATGAATTACTACTTGCAATTACTCGTCATGCAACTAGTAAGATTAATTCCTTTTCTGATTTAGAAAAAATTAATACTTTTGGATTTCGAGGTGAGGCTCTAGCGAGCATAAGAGCAGTTTCAAGGTTTACATTAATCTCTTCTAATAGAGTAAATAATATTGCTTGGAAAATATATTCAGAAGGATTTGTTGATGATGATAAGATGGTTTTACAACCAATAGCACATCCTAAGGGTACTACTGTTATAGTAGAAAATTTATTTTACAATATTCCTATTAAACTTAAATTTATAAAAAATAAAAAATTCGAATTTTTAAAAATATGTGAGATTTTTAAAAAAATTGCTTTATCACATTTTTATATTAATTTTTCTCTAATACATAATAAAAAAATAGTTGTACAATACAACGCTTTAAAAAAATTAAGCGATAAAATTAATAGATTAAAAGATGTATTTTTAGATAAAATAAATTTAAGTAATATACTAGAAATTAATGCAAAAGCATATAACATTGTATTATTTGGATGGATATCATATCCACAATGTTCGAATTTTTTCAATAAGATTCAATATTGTTATGTTAATAACCGTTATATTCATAATAATCTTATTATGAATGCTATTCGTTCTGCCTATAATGAGATGGCAGGAAATAAAAACATTTCATTTATTTTATATTTAACTATTCCACCTCATGAAATTGACGTTAATATTCATCCTACAAAAAATGAAATTATATTCAATCATTCTGATATAGTTTATTCATTTATATATGATACTATTTTACGTACTTTAAAAGAAAATAAAGATAAATATTTATTTCAAGTAAAAACTCTTCCTTATTTTAAAAAAAATATTATAAAAGATAAAAATATAATAAAAAAAATAGATCAAAAATTTTTATTTAATAAATATGTTAAAAAAAAGCATTCTTCTTTTCCTAGTTTGTTAATCATTTTTCGTCAATATTATGGTTTGCTTTATCAATACGATGATTTTTCATTAATTTCCCTTCCGTTAGCTGAAGCAATAGTGAAAAAATATCAATTAAGAATTAATTTAAAAGAGAAGATAACACCTAAATGTTGCTTGACTAATATTCAAGTGAACATTTCAGTGGAAGAGTATATTATTTTATTAAATAATCAAAAAATATTATTATTGTTTGGGTTTCACTTTGTTTTTAAGAAAAATTATATTACGTTAAAAAGTATTCCAGTTTTTTTTAAAAAAAGAAATACTGATTTTATGATATCAAATTTTTTTCGGTTTCTAGTTTTAAAAAAAAGAGTATTGATTTCAGATATAGTTGATTGGTTGTACATGAACGTTTTTATAGAATTAAAACATTGGAATTATATAGATGGAACTTCAGTTTTAGTAAAAATACAATATTATTGTCCTTTTTTATTTGAAAACCCTCCTCCAAATCTATTACAAAAAATAAATATTAACTCAGCTTTATATATGTTAAAAATATGAATATTAATCAAAATAATAAAAAAAAAATCCTATAGTGCTTTTTTTAATGGGACCAACAGCATGTGGAAAGACCCAATTTGCTATTTCTCTTAGAGAGTATTTACCAATAGAATTGATTAGCGTAGATTCTGCCTTAATTTATCGTGATATGAATATTGGAACAGCAAAACCAAGTCTTTCTGATTTATTAAATCATCCTCATCGTTTACTAAATATTAAAGATCCTATTGAAAATTATTCAGTTGCAGAATTTTATAACGATGTATTAAGAGAAATTAAGGATATCGTAAAATTAGGGAAAATACCTTGTCTTGTTGGTGGAACCATGTTTTATTATAATGTATTATTACATGGATTATCTATTTTACCTCCATCTAATATTAAAGTACGCAAATATTTGTTAAATAATAAAAAAAATATATTACATAAACAATTAGAATTAATAGATCCTGTTTCTGCTAATCGAATTCATAAAAATGATATTCAAAGATTATTAAGAGCTTTAGAAGTATTTTATATTTCTGGTAAAAATTTAACAGAATTAACAAAACACAATAACCATAAATTACCATATACTATTTTTCAATTTTCTATTATACCACCTAGTAAAAAATGGTTAAACCATCGAATTAAATTACGTGTAAAGAACATGCTCATGTCAGGTTTTCAAGAAGAAGTTGAATCATTATTTTTTAGAGGAGATTTACACATAAATCTACCTTCTATTAAATGTATAGGATATCGTCAAATGTGGGAATATCTTGAGTATAAAATTAGTTACAAAGAAATGATTGAAAAAATTGTTCATTCTACAAAAACACTTGCTAAACATCAATTAACATGGTTAAAAAAATGGAAAAATGTTAATAAATTATCATGTCAATATAATATTAATATATTAATTAAAAAGTTATTAGATGTTTTACAAACAATTAATAAATAAATATAAAAAATTTTTAGAAAAAATATATTTTTCCTATAAAACATAGTATGTATTATCTTAATTAGTATTTTTTATATATGCACTAGAAATAAATTCTATTATTTTTTAAATTATTTTAAAAAAGAAAATTAACAATGAGGCATAAAATGGCCTGGAATAAACCAAATGATAAACAATCTGAATTTGATCCTTGGAGGGATAAAGAAAGTGAAAAAAAACATGATTCAAATGATAAAATTAAAAATAAACCGACTGAAAAAAAAACTATATCAGATATAAAAAGCTTTTTTTATAATATGAAGAATATTATTACTAAAACAACTTATTCTTCAAATACATCAAAAAAAAATATACATCCTTTTTTAATTATATTTTTTATAAGTTTTTTTATTTGGTGTTTTAGTGGTTTTTATACTATCAAAGAAGCAGAACGTGGTGTAGTGACAAGTTTTGGTAGGTTTAGTCATTTAGTTTTACCAGGATTAAATTGGCGACCAGTTTTTATCAATGAAGTAAAAGCTATCAATGTTGAAACTGTAAGAGAGTTAGCAACATCAGGAATAATGCTAACTTCAGATGAAAATGTTGTTCATGTTGAAATGAATGTACAATATAAAATTACTAATCCTTCTGACTATTTGTTTTCTGTTTCCTATCCTGATGAGAGTTTACGTCAAGCAACAGATAGTGCATTGCGTGGTGTTATTGGTCGTTCAACTATGGATAGAGTTTTAACAGAAGGACGTACTTTAGTACGTAGTGATACTCAAAAAGAAATAGAAAATACAATTAAACCATATCAAATGGGTATAACTATATTAGATGTTAATTTTCAAACAGCTAGACCTCCAGAAGAAGTCAAAGAGTCTTTTGATGATGCAATAGCAGCACGTGAAAATCGTGAGCAATATGTACGTGAAGCTGAGGCATATTCTAATGAAGTTCAGCCAAAAGCTCATGGACAAGCACAAAGAATTTTAGAAGAAGCACGTGCATATTCATCACGTATAATTTTAGAAGCTCAAGGAGAAGTTGTTCGTTTTTCTAAAATTTTACCTGAATATAGAATAGCAAAAAAAATTACTTTAAAACGTCTTTATATAGAATCTATGGAAAGAATATTAAGCAAAAATAAAAAAATATTTATTGATAAAAAAAATAATTCAATGTTTTTTCTTTCTCTAGATAATTTTTTTTCAAATAATAAATCAATTGATAAAAACTTTATGAATAATGTTAAT
>NZ_CP034870.1:596509-600962 GCF_005081185.1 Buchnera aphidicola (Lipaphis pseudobrassicae) | reverse complement strand
TTCATTATCTCCAAAAAATATTTTAGAACAACGTCGTATTAATGCAATACGAAGTCATGTGAAAAATACAGAGAGAGAATGAACATGAACAAGATTATTATTTGTTTTTTGAGTATATTATTTTTTTTTGCATCTTCTTCTTTTTTTATTGTTAAAGAAGGAGAACGTGGTATTGTTTTAAAATTCGGAAAAGTTTTACGAAATAGTGATCAAAAAACTGTAGTATATAATCCTGGACTACATTTTAAATTTCCTTTTCTAGAAACAGTTAAAATGTTAGATGGACGCATTCATACTATGGACAATCAAGCTGATCGTTTTGTTACAAAAGAAAAAAAAGATTTGATTGTTGATTCGTATATAAAATGGCGTATTAATGATTTTAGTCGATACTATCTTGCAACAGGAGGAGGTGATATATTTCAAGCGGAAGTTTTATTAAAAAGAAAATTTAGTGATCGGTTACGTTCTGAGATCGGTTGTCTTAATGTAAAAGAAATTGTTACTGATTCTAGAGGAAGGTTAACAACAGATGTACTTAATTCTTTAAATAAAGGAACTATGCATTTAGAAAAAAAATCATCAATTAATGTCAATAGTATGAATGCCTTAGGTATAGAAGTTGTAGATGTGCGCATTAAACAAATTAATTTACCTTTTGAAGTATCTGATGCTATATATAATCGAATGAGAGCTGAAAGAGAAGCTGTTGCTAGAAGTCAACGTTCTCAAGGACAAGAACAAGCTGAAAAATTACGAGCAACAGCAGATTATAAAGTATCTATAATACTTGCAGAAGCAAAAAAACAAGCTTTGATTATTAAAGGACAAGGAGAAGCTGAAGTAACAAAATTATTTGCACAAAATTTTAAAAAAGAACCTTATTTTTATTTTTTTGTTCGCAGCTTACATGCTTATGAAAATAGTTTTAAGAATAATGGTAATATTATGTTAATTCAATCAGATGGTGATTTTTTTAAATATATAAATAATATGATTAAAATCAAATAAAATTTTTATTTAATATAAAGAGTTAAAAAATACACTAGGTACAATTAAAAATGAATAAAAATATTGTAATATTAGGGACACAATGGGGTGATGAAGGAAAAGGTAAAATAGTAGATTGCATAACTAAAAATGCTTCATATGTTGTACGATGTCAAGGAGGACACAATGCGGGTCATACTTTAGTTGTAAATGGAAAAAAAATTATTCTTCATTTAATTCCATCTGGATTATTACATAACGATGTTATTGGAATCATTGCGAATGGTGTAGTCATATCTCCATTCGATTTAATAAAAGAAATAAAAATGTTAGAAGCACATGATATCTTTGCAAAAAAACGTTTATTTATTTCTAATGAAGCACCATTAATCTTGAAATATCATATTGAAATGGATATTGCTCGTGAAAAAAAGTTAGGAACTAGGGCAATTGGAACTACTGGAAGAGGTATTGGACCGGCATATGAGGATAAAATTGCACGTCGGGGTTTGCGTGTTAAAGATTTACAAAATGAAACAAAATTATCAATGCGTTTAGAAGAAATAGTAGATTATTATAATCATCAGTTAGTTTCTTTTTATAAGCATAAATCTGTTGATTATAAAATAATTTTAAAAAATTTATTACCAGCAATAGATGTAATTCAAGATATGATTCAAGATACAACTCAAATATTACATCAAGCGATTAAAGATAATAAAAAAATTGTTTTTGAAGGTGCTCAAGGTAGTTTTTTAGATATTGATCATGGTACATATCCATATGTTACTTCTTCTAACACTACGATTGGAGGTATTATTTCTGGAACTGGAGTAGGACCTAAACATTTAAATTGTATAATTGGTGTGACTAAAGCATACTCTACAAGAGTAGGAAATGGCCCTTTTCCTACTGAATTATTTGATGTAATAGACGATCATTTATCAAAAAAAGGTCATGAATTTGGTTCTACAACAGGAAGAAAAAGACGTACTGGATGGTTAGATGTAGTATCTTTATGTAGAGCTATAAAAATTAATTCTTTATCTAGTTTATGTATAACAAAATTAGATGTATTAGATGGTTTAGATGAAATAAAAATTTGCACATCTTACAAAAATACTAATACTATAAAAAATATATTATATCCTAACACAATAAATGATTGGAAAAATATAATACCAGTATATGAAACTTTTCCAGGATGGAAAGAAAAAACTTTAGGTATTAAAAAATTAGAAGATTTACCTGAACAAGCTAAAAATTATATAAAACGAATAGAAGAAATAACTAAAATTTCTATTGATATTATTTCTACTGGTCCTGAACGATCCGATATGATTTTAGTAAAAAATATTTTTAGTTAAAGGTCTATTTCAAAATCATTTTATTTTATACATTGCAATTTTTTAACATTAATAATTCACTAAATTAAAAAATAGAATTTATTAAAAAAATTTGGTAATTGATATATATTATAAAATAATATACAACGGAGAAGTGATATGGTAGTAGATCCCTACCAAAAAAGAGAAGCTAGCAAATATAAAAATCCTATTCCAAGTCGAGAATATATCGCTTCATGGCTTAAAAAATGTAATACCTTAACCAGTCAAAAACATTTAGAGAGAAAATTTGGTATTAATCATAAAACAGAAAAAACAGCATTGCGTAGAAGATTAAAAGCAATGGAGCAAGATGGTCAAATTATATATACTCGAAATCGTTTTTATATCACTCCTGAAAATTTAAAAATTGTGAAAGGAAAAGTTATAGGTCATAAGGATGGATATGGTTTTCTTAGAACAGAAACATTAAAAGAAGATCTTTGGCTTTCTTCAGAGCAAATGAAATTATGTATTCATGGAGATGTAATTTTAGCTCAAATTTTAAAATCTAATAGAAATAGACGAAATTCAGCTAGATTTTTAAAATTATTACAACCTAATAACACGTTAATTGTTGGTAGATATTATACTCATGAATCTAATAAAATTGTCATCCCGAATGATACTCGGTTTAATTTTAAGATTTTTATTTTTTCTTCTATTCAAGAAAATATTTCAATAGGATCTATTGTAGTTGTAAAATTAAAACAATATTTTAGGAGAAAAAATAAAATACAAGGATTAATAGTAGAAGTTCTTGGAAAAAAAATGAATACTAACTTGGCTATAGATATAGCACTAAGAACTCATTCTATTCCCTCATCATGGTCAACGGAAGTAAAAGAACAAGTAGATAAGATTAGCCATCAAATATATTCATCTGATATAAAAAAACGAATAGATTTAAGACACCTCCCTTTTTTTACTATTGATGATGAAGACGCCCGAGATTTTGATGATGCTATTTTTTGTAAAAAAAAAATAGATTTAGAAAAAGGATGGGTTTTGTGGGTAGCAATTGCAGACGTAAGTTATTATGTTAAACCTAATACTGCTTTAGATAAAGCTGCTTTTGAAAGAGGTACATCTATATATTTTCCTTCCTTAGTTATACCTATGTTGCCAGAAAAAATTTCTACAGAATTATGTTCTTTGAAGCCTTATGAAGAACGTTTATGTTTAATTTGCGAAATGAACTTATCTAACAAAGGAGAATTAATTAGTTATAAGCATTATGAGGCTATTATATGTTCTCATGGTCGATTTACATATAATGAAATTTTTAAAATTTGGAATGGTGATATTTTTTTATGTATTAAATACAAAAAATTTTTAAAAGATATTAAAAATTTATTAAATTTACAAAAAATTTTAAATAAATTTGATTATTCTAAAAAAGGTATTTATTTCGAAAATATAGAACCGAGATTTGTTTTAGATTCTAACTTACAAATTCAAAATATTTATCAAAATGTTCGAAATGATGCACATAAGTTTATTGAATCATGTATGATACTAGCTAATATAGCTTCTGCTTCTTTTGTAGAAAAATATCAATATCCTGTTTTGTTTCGAAATCATGATCGTCCAAAAAAAGAAAATATTATTAGTTTTCGTTTATTTTTAAAAAAATTAGGACTAACTTTGTCAGGAGGTGAAAATCCAGATTCTATTTATTATTCAGATCTATTAAAACACATTTGTAATCGACCTGAATATGAAACAATTCAAATAATTTTATTGCGTTCTATGAAACAAGCTGTATATTCTCCGGAAAATTGTGGGCATTTTGGTTTATCTTTATCTAGTTACGTGCATTTTACTTCTCCTATTAGACGTTATCCTGATCTTATGTTACATAGAATTATTAAATTTTTATTATTGAAAAACAAGAAAGATACATCTTCAAGTAGACATAATAGTAGTAATATTTATTCATATACTATAAATGAAATAAAAAAAATAGGAATTCATTGTTCTATGACTGAAAGACGTGCAGATGAAGCAAGTCGAGATGTAATCGATTGGTTAAAGTGTGATTTTATGCATAAAAAAATAGGTAATATACTGACAGG
>NZ_CP034870.1:580947-596406 GCF_005081185.1 Buchnera aphidicola (Lipaphis pseudobrassicae) | reverse complement strand
CTTTTCTCTTGGTGATACCTTACAAGTAAAAGTTGTTTCCGTAAATTTAAGTGAACGTAAAATAGAACTATCTTTAGTATAAATTGTTGTTGATTTCTTGTTTTATAAATGAAATTTCATTGATTTTTTTATTAAAGTAAAATAACATATATAATGAAATCAGTTCTATATTTAAAGTTCCTTGCTTCCTTTAAAGAATACTATAAAATTATTATACCTTATAGGGAAGCTAAATAACCCAGAAGGAGCATATATTTTTATGCGTCATTACGAAATTGTTATCATGATTCATCCAGATCATAGTGAAAAAGTTCCACTATTAATTGAGAAATATAAAAAAATTATCAACCATCACTCAGGAATTATACATCGTTTAGAAGATTGGGGAAGACGTCAATTATCTTATTCTATTAATAAATTGCAAAAAGCACACTATATTTTAATAAATGTAGAAATAACACCTAAAACTATTCATTTTTTAGAAACAGAATTTCGCTTTAATAGTATAATTCTTCGAAATATGATTATATGTGTAAAAAATGCAATAGTTCAATCTTCTCCTATTATGAAATTAAAAGATGAAAAAAAAGAAAAAAAATAAATTCAAATAAAAAGTTTATTTTTTTAAATAATCAAAACTAAATCATTTCTTAATAAGAAATATGTTATTTTTTTAATATTTGGAGATAATATAAATGGCACGTTATTTTCGTCGTAGAAAATTTTGTCGCTTTACTGCAGAAGGGATTCAAGAAATCGATTATAAAGATATTACTATTTTAAAAAACTATATTACAGAAAGCGGTAAAATTGTTCCTAGTCGTATTACTGGAACTAGAGCGAAATATCAACGACAACTCTCAAGAGCAATTAAGAGAGCACGATATCTTGCTTTATTGCCTTATACTGATCAACATCGTTAAAAAATATTTTTTATACTCAATAATATATGAGATAGCATTATGGAAATAATTCTTTTAGAAAAAATTCATAAATTAGGTGATTCTGGTTCAATTATACATGTTAAATCTGGTTATGCGAGAAATTTTTTAATTCCGAAGGGAAAAGCTATTTTAGCTAATAAAAAAAACATTGAATCTTTTGAAGCACAACGTGTTGCATTAGAGCAAGAAAATATTAGCAAATTTCTCACAGCTCAATCACGTGCTAAAAAAATTGAAAAAATAAAAACTATAACAATTTTTTCTAAAGTAGGAAAAGAAGGCAAGATATTTGGTTCTATAGGTATTAGAAATATCATCAAGGAAATGATGTTGTTAGGTGTTAAAGTAAATAAAAAAGAAATTCGTCTACCAAACGGTTTACTCCGAAAAATTGGAGAACATAGAGTGATATTTCAACCACATATTAAAATATGCATTGATTTTATAGTTCATATTATTCCAAAAAAATAAATTTGATAAAATCTTTTTTTCATTAATTTTAAAGAAAAAAACTATAATGTTAGAAAAAATATGTAACTTAGCACGTCATACAGGAAGTATGATTATGACATTTTATACTTCTAAAAAGTTAATAAGAATTTCTTATAAATCTGATGACACTCCTGTCACCAATGTTGATCATGAAGCTAATAATATAATTAAAAAAGGACTAGTATTAATAGAACCAAATTTTCCAATCATTTCTGAAGAAGAATTGTACGATTTTAGCGTTTATCGTACTTGTAAAGATTATTGGTTGATTGACCCATTAGATGGAACGAAAGAGTTTTTAAAAAAAAATGGTGAATTTACAGTGAATATTAGCTTAATTCGCAATAGTGTTCCAGTATTAGGAGTGATATATGCTCCTGCATTAAATATTTTATACTCTGCTTTTAATGAGAATGCTTGGAAAGAGACAAAATTAGGAGTAAAAGAAAAAATTAATGTATCAAAATCAAATAGAAAAATACCATTATTAATTACTAGTCGTTCTCATCCTGATAAGGAGTTAAATAATTATCTAAAAAAAATAAAACATTATGAATTAAAAAACATGGGTTCTTCTCTAAAATTTTGTTTAATTGCCGAAGGAGTAGCTCAAATTTATCCAAGATTTGGAGAAACTTATATTTGGGATACTGCTGCTGGTCAAGCTATTGTTACTGCTGCTGGTGGAAGAGTTGAAACATGGACAGGCGATAATTTAAATTATTCATTATCTTCTTGTTCTTCTTTATTAAATCCTGGTTTTTGTGCGCATGCATGATTGCTTTTTTTTTACTTAATAATCATTACTTATTTTAAATTATCATCTTATTATGAATAGTATCGAAATACAAATTATAGATTTAACTGCACAAAAAAATATTTCATTACCAAAATATGCAACCTTAGGATCGTCTGGTTTAGATCTTCGCGCATGTTTAGAAAAAAAAATTAAACTTAAACCTCAGAAAACCATATTGATACCGACTGGTATAGCGATATATATCAAAAATCCTAATATTACAGGTATTATTTTGCCTCGATCTGGATTAGGTCATAAAAAAGGTATTGTATTAGGAAACTTAGTAGGTATAATTGATTCAGATTATCAAGGTGAATTGATGATATCTATTTGGAATCGTAGTAAAAAAGTTTTTTATATAAATCCTAATGATAGAGTAGCGCAAATAATATTTATTCCAATAATCAAACCTATTTTTTCTTTAGTAAAGAGTTTTGATAAAACTATTCGTTCTGATGGGGGATTTGGTCATTCTGGTATTACTTAAAAAAATTTTTTTAATGTATTATTTTTCAAGACCATATTTTTCACGATATTTTTCTAGTTCTGGTATATGTTTTTTTAGTTTATTACTTTCTAATAAATAGTTAAGCAAATCTTTAATTGTAATTATTGAATTAATTGCATATTTTTTTTCATTTTTTAGATAATCAACATTATACAAACTTTTTTTTCTTTTTTCTTTTCTATCTAAAAGCACGAAAATAGAAGAGACATGCGCTGATTTTTCTTTTATGATTTTAATAGAATGGTTAATTGCAATTCCTGATGTAATTACATCATCTAAAATAATTATTTTTTTATTTTGAATTTTATTTCCTATTAAATTACCTTTTTCTCCATATTTTTTATTTTCTTTTCGGTTAAAAGCATATGGAATGTCTAAATTATAGTGATTTTTTAATGCTATAGAAGTTGCTACAGCTATAGGGATTCCTTTATATGCTGGTCCAAATAATAAATCAAATTCTATTTTTGAATTAATTATTGCATGAGCATAAAATAACCCAATTTTACTTATATCTTTACCGCTAGATAGTAAACCTGAATTAAAAAAATAAGGACTAGTTCGTCCTGATTTTAGTATAAATGTTCCAAATTTTAAAGCTTTTTTTTTGAAACAAAAATCTATAAATGTCTTTTTCCAATGCATAAAAATTAAATCCTAATTTATCATAAAAATTTAAAATAAGATTCTAAAAAATATTAATATTTTAGTTAATATTAAAAATTAGCATAATTTTTTTATTGGTGGCCCTTGCTGGATTTGAACCAGCGACCAAGCGATTATGAGTCGCCTGCTCTTACCACTGAGCTAAAGGGCCTTTTATTTTGATTTCACTCCTGCTACTATAAATCAATTTTTTCTAATAATCTAGATTTCTTTTTAAAATTTTATATTTTTTTAAAAAAAAAATATATATATTTGACAGCAGTATAAAATTTTGATATATATAATTCAATTCCTCTGTAGTTCAGTTGGTAGAACGGCGGACTGTTAATCCGTATGTCACTGGTTCGAGTCCAGTCAGGGGAGAAAAATTTTTAGTTAACTAGTTTTAATTCTTTTGATATATTTCTTTTTTCCTTTGAAAGTTCTGCATTCTTAACGATATAATCATCTATTCTATCTTCGTAATCATTTTTCATCATTAAAATTATTTTTTTAATTTCTTCGTAGTTCATATCTGATGTGATATATTGAATAAGATTATCTAAAAGTAATATTCTTTTTTGATTATCTCTAATTTTTTTTTCAATATCAGATATTTCTCTTTGAATTTTATTTTTTCTTCTAAATTTATGAACAAATTCTAATACGTTTTTAAATGATTTTTTTGTATCCGACATTTTTGAAAAACCTTTTATAATTTATACTGAATTTTTATTTTTTTTGTTTAATTATTAATTAAAAAATTATGAATTTACAATTATCTTCTACATTTTTGTTTTATGATTATGAAACTTTTGGTTTACACACGTCTTTAGATAAACCAGCTCAATTTGCTTGTATTAGAACAGATATGAATTTTAACATTATTGATGATCCAAAATGTTTGTATTGTTATTTTGCAGATGACTATTTACCTGATCCTCAATCTATTTTAATTACAGGGATAACTCCTCAATATACACAAAAAAATGGAACTAATGAATATATTTTTGCTAAAAAAATATTTAATATTTTTAAGCAAGCTAATACGTGTATTGTTGGTTATAATAACATTCATTTTGATGATGAAATTACGAGGAATATATTTTATCGAAATTTTTTTGATCCTTATGAATGGAGCTGGAAAAATGGTAATTCCCGTTGGGATGTATTATCTTTATTAAGAGCATGTTATGCACTAAGACCGAATGGAATAAAATGGCCTAAAAATAATTTAGGACTAGTTAGTTTTAAACTATCAGATATAACTAAAATAAATCAAATATCTCATTTAAATGTACACGATGCTATGTCAGATGTATATGCTACTATTTCAGTATTAAAATTAATTAAAGAAAAACAACCAAAATTGTTTAATTTTTTTTTTATGAATAGACGAAAACATCAATTATATAAATTCATCAATTTAAAAAAGTTTAAACCAATTATTTACGTCTCTAATTATTTTGGTGTTATTCGTTATAATGTTAGCTGTATATTGCCTATCATATGGCATAAAAATAATAATATATTAATTTGTATTGACTTGTTTAAAGATGTAAAAAAATTAGTTAGTCTATGCGAAAAAATATCTTTTGATGATAGTTTTATAAAAAAATTATTTCATTTAGGAATAGTATTTTTATATTTTAATCGTTGTCCAATGGTAGCTCCGATAAAATCTATACGAATTCAAGATTGTTTTCGATTAAATTTTAATCTTGCTTTATTTCATAATAAAATTAACTTTTTAAGAAAAAATACTAATATTATTAATAATATAAAAATGATCTTTTTTAGAGAAAGAAATTTCACTATGTCTTCAAATGTAGATTTGCAAATTTATAGTTCTTTTTTCGATTTTCATGATCGAAAAATCATGCAAACTATTAGAAATACTTCACCAAATTTGTTAAATAGTAATAATTATAATTTTCATGATATTCGTTTGAAGATGTTATTTTTTCGTTATCGTGCTCGAAATTTTTTAGAAACGTTAGATAACAGTGAAAAGAAAAAATGGTTGCAATATTGTTTAAGTAATTTAAATCCAACTTTTTTAAACGAATATATAATGAAAATTAAAGAGTTAATAAAACAAAATTTTCTTAACAAAGAACATATTATATTACTAAATAATTTATTAGATTTTTCTATTGAAAAATATAAAAAATTATTTTATCAATATTTTAATTTAAGTTGATTTTTTTTTTAGTACTAAAATTGTATTGCTCTAAAAAAAATAATAGTTTTTTTAATTCATTATTATCTTTTGAATATAAAAAAATATTTTTTTTTATTTTTTGACTAATATTAAATTTGTAAAAATATTTTTTGATTTTAGATATAACAGTTTTTTTAGAATCGATAAAATAAATAGACTTACATAAAATTTTTTGAATATCTGTTTTTAATAATAAAAAATGAGTGCAACCTAATATAATTGTATCAGGTTGTACTTTAAGATTGATCCATGCTTTAAAAATATTTTGCAATTCTGTTTTTTTTATATCAAATCCTCTTATTTTTTTTTCTGCTATTGATGCTAATTTGTTAGTAGCTATTATTTTAATAGTTTTATTAATAGATTTTTTATGTATTATTTTTTGTATATAAGATGAATTAATTGTTGCTTTTGTTGCTATTAAACCAATGATATTATTTTTCGTAATATTTTCAGCTGATTTAATATCAGGTAATATTCCAATGATAGGAAAATTAAATTTTTTTCTTAAAGCAAATAAACTAGTAGTACTTGCTGTGTTACATGCAATTAAGACCATATTAATAGGGTACATCTTTTTTACTTCGTTAATGATCTTAATATTCCTTTTAAGAATAAAAAGTTTTTCCTTATTACCATAAGGAAAACATTCATTATCTAATATGTATATATAATATATATTTGGTAGTTTTCTTTTTATATATTTTAATATAGATAAACCACCTACTCCCGAATCAAATATTAGCACTGTACGATTTTTTTTATAAAATAAAAGTATTTTTTAAAATTAAATATTATTTAATATTTAAAAGTATTAATTATCATTAATAATAGTGTTTTTTAATAATAGTATTTTGTATTTTTTTATGATTCTTTAAATAAAAATAATTTCATTTCTTTCTCTATTATCTTTCGATGATTAATATTATACATATTAAGTTTTTTTTCATTAATTAACATCGTCTGTTGAATCATCCATTTTTTCCATGCTTCTTGAGAAATTTGATTATATATTTTTTTTCCTAGTTCACCAGGATAAGATTGATAATCTTGAGCTTCAGAATTTTTCTGTAAAAATGTGCAAAAAATTATACGAGACATTTTTTTTATTCCCTTTAAAGGATATCTTTTTTAAAATTTTCAAGTATTTTTTTTACAGGTTGAGGCAATGCTATATGTTGAGATTTATATAGATTATACCAAATACCTATGTTTTGTTGTTCATAAATGGTAATAATAGATGATAAATCAATTAAAATAGGATGAATATGTAAAATTAAATGACTAAATTTATGAATAAATGATATCATTTCTTTTCTTTTATTTATATTTATTTTTTTTTCTTTTAACCATAATAATGCTTTTTTCTTTGTATCAAAACTTGGAAAACAAAACAAATTTTTCCAAATATTTTTTTCTGTATTTTTTTCTATCCAAATATAATGATGAAATTTAATTAAAACAAACCAAGATATTTTTTTTGGAGATTTTTTTTTAATTACTTTTATAGGATATTTTTCCCATTTTTGTTCTATATGTGCAACACATTTTTGACTTAATGGACAAATATAACATTTTGCTTGTTTATGTATACAAATTAATGATCCAATATCCATCATAGCTTGATTAAATTTACCACTATTATGTATTGGTGTAATTAATTCAATTATAGACCATAGTTTTTTTTCTATTTTTTGATTTTTTAAAGAACTTTTTATTCCATAATAACGAATCAAAACTCTTTTTACATTACTATCTAAGATAGAATGAGAAAAATTTAATGACAAAGATAAAATAGCTCCTGCTGTAGATTTTCCTATTCCTGGAAGTTTAATTATATCTGTAAATTGATTAGGGAAAATTCCTTGATGTTGTTTTTGAATAATTTGAGCAGATTTATAAATGTTTCTCGCTCTATTATAATATCCTAAACCACTCCATAAATATAAAATATCATCTAATTTAGCATTAATTAAAGATTGTATATTTGGAAAATATGATATAAATTTTTTAAAATATGGAATAACAGATTGTACTTTGGTTTGTTGCAACATTATTTCAGATATCCAAACTATGTATAACGTTTTATTTTTTTGCCATGGCAAATCTTTTCTACCATATACGTGATACCAATTTAAAACTAATTGAGAAAAGGAATATATTGTCATATTAATATAAAACCATTTTTTATAAAAAATTCTAAAAAAATATATTGTAGAAATATATTGAATGTTATACTACTAAAATAGTAAAAATTTTTTATTTAAAATAAACTATAAAAATAATTCTATCAATAATGAAAAATAATATTTTAACACCTAAATATAATAATGGTGTTTTTTTACGTAAAATCCGTAGTTTTGTATGTAGAAAAGGTCGTACTACTATATCTCAACTAAATGCAATTAAAAAATATTGGCCGTTAATTGGAATTGAATTTCAATTAACACCATTAAATTTTTTTTCTATATTTCGTTTTTCTGCTCCAATTATATTAGAAATTGGATTTGGTTCAGGAAAATCTTTGGTACAAACCGCAATTAATTTCCCTAATAAAAATTTCTTAGGAATAGAAGTGTATCAGTCAGGAATAGGATCTTGCTTAAATTTAGCTTATCTTTCTAAAGTTCAAAATCTAAAAATTATTTATTATGATGCAATGGAAGTTATTAATCATATGATTATGGATCATACTTTATCAACTGTACAAATTTTTTTTCCAGATCCATGGAATAAAAAACGTCATAAAAAAAGAAGACTTATACAGGAAAATTTTTTAAAGATTCTTTCTAAAAAGTTAATTTGTACTGGCATATTGCACATTGTTACTGATTCCAAAGAATATGCTTTATACATATTAGATAAGATTCAATATATTCATAATTATAAAAATTTGTCTAAAACAAATAATTTTGTTGTGCGTCCTGCATGTCGCATAATAACTGATTTTGAAAGAAAAGCATATCTTTGTGGTAATGATATTTTTGAATTAATGTTTGAATTAAAAAAATCATAATCTTAGTTTACTTTAAAAAAATTTTTAATAATGAATTTAAAAATAATTTACCTTTTTTTGTAGTGTTCCAATAATTTTTTGTATTAATCAACAATCCATTTTTTATTGCTATTTGGATTTTTTTTTCTATATTAGTTTCATTTATATTGATCTTTTCTCTAAAATGTCTTTTAAAGACAGGTTTATATAATCTAAAAGTATTCATAAAATATTCAAAAATTTTATCTTCTTCAGATACTATGTTTATAGAATTTAAATAGTTTCCGTTTAAATAATCTTTTATATTTTTATTTTTAAAAGTTCGAATAATTTTACCATTTTTTTTAGTGATTTTTCCATGAGCTCCACAACCTATTCCTATATAATCTCCAAAATTCCAATAATTCAGGTTGTGTTGGCATTGATAATTTGGTTTTGAATATGAAGAAATTTCATATTTTTTATATCCTGATTTTTTTAATAATTTATCTCCTTTAGAAAATATTTTAAAAATCGTATTTTCCTTAGGTAGATTTAGTTTTTTCGAATAAAATGGAGTATTAGGTTCTATAGTTAATTGATACCATGATATATGATTTGGATTATATTTAATAGCATATTGTAAATCTAATAGAGAATGTTCTAAAGTTTGTTCAGGTAATCCATACATTAAATCTAAGTTAATATTTTCACTTGTTTTTTTTAATGTTTTAATTGAATTGATCACTTCATCTGAATTATATGTACGTTCTATTTTTTTCAATAGATTTGAATGAAAACTTTGAACTCCTAGAGAAAAACGATTAATACCAGATTCTTTATAATGAATAAAACGCTGACATTCTATTATTTTAGGATTAGCTTCTATAGTTATTTCTACATTTTTAGAAACTAAGGATCTTTCTTTAATACCATAAATTAGTTTTCTTATAGATATGTTTTTTAATAAACTAGGTGTCCCTCCACCAATAAATATGGTGTTTATTATTCTATTTTGTACAGAATTTAAGTCTTGTTCAAAATCTTTTAATAAATTTTCAATATATTTTTTTTCAGGAATAATTTCTTTACTAACGTAAGAATAAAAATCACAATACCCACATTTTTTTAAACACCAGGGAATATGAATATATAAACTAATAGGAGACAATTTCAACATAAAAATACTTTTTAATGAGTTTGATAATAATTTAATGAGTTTTATTTATTAAAAATTTTACGTCCAATTCGTATCATATTACTATCAGCAATTAAAGATTGTTTAATATCAACACTTGTTCCTAAAGAAAGTGTATCTACTGATGGATATTTTCTTCTTAATTGACTAAATATAATTTTTAATTTTATATATTGAGCATCATTATTAATGATATTTTTTTTTATTTCAGGCATTGCCATAATTCCGCGAAAGTTGAGATTAGGCATTACAGAAATAATTTTTGCTAATTTTTCATATTTATTTATATTAACACCATTTTTTTTTGTCTGTTTAGAAATATTAATTTGCATTAAAACGTTTATAGGAAGTAGATGGGTCGGTCTATACTGATTTAGTAAAACCGCAATTTTTTCTCTGTCAATTGTTTGACACCAATCAAAATTTTGAGCAACTAGTTTAGTTTTATTAGATTGTAATTTTCCAATAAAATGCCAAATAATATTTTTATATTTTTTTAATTTTTGTATTTTGAAAATACTTTCTTGTATATAGTTTTCTCCAAATTCTTTAATTCCTAACAATATCGATTGTTCAATAATGTTAATATTTTGATTTTTAGTAACTGTAACGATTTTTACTTTTTTTGTAGAAAGATTATTTTTTTTAATAAAAATTTGTATTTTTTTTTTAAATTTTTATAATTATAGATTATATTTTTCATATTTTTTCTTTTTAATGTTATTTATTTTGTTAAATTTTAAACATATTTTGATTTAACCAACTTTCTAATATGATCATAGCTGAAAAAGAATGAATGTTTGTTTTTTTTAGCTGTTTAAATCCGCCTTGTGCAAAAATTATTGATTTAGCTTCTACAGTACTCAAACGTTCATCATGCATTTTTACTAAAATATTAAACTTGCATTTTAACAAATTAGCAAATTTTTCAGATTTTTTAGTGATTTTTTGTTTTGTACCATCTATATTTAATGGAAGACCAACAATTAAAAATGTGGGTTTCCAACATTTTAGTAAATCTTTTATAATATTCCAATTTGGAATTCCATTACGTGCATTTAAAACTCTTAAAGGTTTTCCTCTTTTAGTAATATTTTCTCCTACTGCTATTCCTATTTTTTTTAAACCAAAATCAAATGCGATTACTATCATTTTTCGCTCTCTTGTATACTTTTTCTTCAATATAATCTATTAAGATACCAGTAATAGAAATATTTTTTTCTGATTCAATTTCGCAAATTCCTGTTGGGCTTGTAACATTAATTTCAGTCAATTTATCTCCTATAATATCTAATCCAACTAAAATTAAACCTTTTCTTTTTAAAATCGGAGCTAAATGATTAGCTATTTTCCAATCAATGTCGCTTAGTGATTGTACTTTTCCCTTTCCTCCAGCTGCTAAATTAGCTCTTGTTTCTCCAGTTTTCGGAATTCTTGCCAAACACCATGGAATTGGTTTTCCATTGACTAATAATACTCTTTTATCTCCAAATTTTATTTTTGGAAGATAAGCTTGTACCATGCAAAATCTTTTTTCGTAATTGGTTATTGTTTCAATAATTACTGATAGGTTAAAATCATTTTTTTTAATGCGAAATATACTAGTACCTCCCATTCCATTTAATGGTTTAATTATAATATCCTGATATTCTTCAAAAAATTTTTTTATCCTAAAAGAACTTCTTGTGACCAAAGTATCTGTTGTCCATTCAGGAAACCATGATATAAACATTTTTTCATTACAATCTCTTAAACTTTGAGGTTTATTAATGATTAATACACCAGCATGTTCTGCACGTTCTAGTATATATGTTGCATAAATAAATTCAGTATTAAATGGAGGATCTTTTCTCATTAAGATAACATCTAATATGTTTAGAGAAATGTGTTTTTCATCAATAATATTATACCATTTTTTTACGTTGTTATTTAATTTAATTAAACGTACTCTTGAATATGAACGACCATTTTTCAAATAGAGATCATTCATCTCCATATAATAAATTATATGATCTCTTTTTTGAACTTCTAGTAAAATAGCGAAACTTGAATCTTTTTTTATATTAATAGATTCAATAGGATCCATTAATATTCCAATTTTTATACTTTTATTTTTATACATATATTTAATCTTATTTAATGAAAAAATATTTTTAAATAGGTAGTGTTTATTTTTATTGAATTTGAATATGTTATAGATTTATATATTTAAAACTAAAATAATATTATTTTAATTATTTTATTATTTTCTAAAATATATTGAAAAAATTATTTTTGTAAGGTTTTTTATTTTTATTATTTAAATAACTTATTTAAAAAATTAATTTTTATTGTTAAATAATTAAAAAAATATTTTTTGATGATTATTAATTTTTAATATTATATTAATATAATTACTATTTACTTGAATGATTAATCATATTTAGTACCAGAATAATTGTCAAATCTAGACCAGTGTCCATTAAATGTCAAACACACTGTTCCAATAGGACCATTTCTTTGTTTTCCAATAATTATTTCTGCTATCCCTTTAAAATCACTATTTTCATGGTAAATTTCATCACGGTATATAAACATTATTAAATCTGCATCTTGTTCTAGAGAACCTGATTCACGTAAATCTGAATTTACAGGTCTTTTATCTGATCTTTGTTCTAAAGATCGATTAAGTTGTGATAACGCTATTACCGGAACTTGAAGTTCTTTTGCTAATGCTTTTAAAGTTCTAGATATTTCTGCAATTTCAAGCGTTCGGTTGTCTGATAGAGAAGGGACTCTCATTAGTTGTAAATAATCTACCATGATTAAAGTTAGTCCGTTATTTTCTCGATAAATTCTACGTGCTCTTGAACGAACTTCACTCGGAGTTAGTGCTGAAGAGTCATCAATATAAATGTTCTTTTTTTTAAGAAGTACATTAATTGTGCCAGACATACGAGCCCAATCTTCATCATTTAACTGACCAGTACGAATTCTTGCTTGATTTACTCTAGATAAAGATGCTAGCATGCGCATCATAATTTGTTCTCCAGGCATTTCTAAACTAAAAATTAGAACTGGTTTATCATATAGCATAGCAGCATTTTCACACAAATTCATTGCAAATGTAGTTTTTCCCATTGAAGGTCTAGCTGCAATAATAATTAATTCAGAACGTTGTAATCCAGATGTTTTTTTATTTAAATCTTGATATCCTGTATTTATTCCTGTTACTCCATCATGAGGTGATAAAAATAATTTTTCGATACTAGCAACAGTTTCATCAAGAATTTGTTCTACATTTTTTGGTCCTGAATCTTTTTTAAAACGTTTTTCTGCAATTTTAAAAACGCTTGATTCTGCATAATCTAATAGTTCTTCACTTTTTCTACCTTGTGTATCGTATCCAGCATTAGCTATTTTATTAGCTACTAATATCATTTCTCTTACTATTGCACGTTCTCGAACTATATCAGCATATGCAGTAATATTAGCTGTGCTAGGAGTATTTTTTGATAGTTCAGCTAAATAAGAAAATCTACCTACACTTTCTAACTTTCCTTTTTGTTCTAAAGATTCAGATAAAGTAATTAAATCAATTGGATATCCTAAATCAAGAAGTTGTTGCATTTCTTGAAATATTAGACGATGTGGTTTACTAAAAAAATCGTCAGCAACCACATGTTCTGAAACTGTATCCCATTGTTCATTATCTAACATTAAACCACCTAATACGGATTGTTCTGCTTCTAAAGAATGTGGTGGAATTTTTAATCTATTAATTTGATGTAAATATAATTTATTTTTAGCCATATTTATTGCATATACCATTATTTAGTGAATCACTATGAAATTATATCGTAATATTGCAATAATAGATCATTTACAAATTGATCTATTTATCTCCTTTTTCAAATTTTTTTTATTTTATTATCTATAAATATAGATTTAAAACATTATAAAATACATATTAATAATATTTTATCTATGATAAATAAGTTTTATTCATGGTATTTTCAATAATAAATAATATTTCTAGTTATAAAACTTTATTGAAATATTTTTTTCGCATTCTAAAAATAGTCAACAAATCAATTTAATTTAATAAATTATTTTAGAAGGGTTTGTAATGTCTAAATTTGTTATAATTATTTCTTATATTTATAATACTGTTTTCTATGTTAATATTATTGATAAATTTCTAATAAAAGATTGAATAAATATAGAAATTATAATTGTTTTAAAATCTCAAAAAATAATATATCACTTTTATAAATTTGATCATACTAAATAAAATACTTAGCATGTATAATTGAAATCAATATATAGAAAATATTATTTTTTATTAAATATGAAAATGGAGTTTTTTATGGCAAGTAGAGGTGTTAATAAAGTAATTTTAATTGGACATTTAGGACAAGATCCGGAAGTTCGATATATGCCTAATGGTAATGCAGTTGTCAATATGACATTAGCGACTTCAGAAAATTGGAAGGATAAAAATACTGGAGAGAGCAAAGAAAAAACAGAATGGCATCGAATAGTATTATTTGGAAAATTAGCAGAAATTGCTGGTGAATATCTTAGAAAAGGTTCTCAAGTATATATTGAAGGTTCATTACAAACTAGAAAATGGCAAGACCAAAATGGTCTCGATCGTTATACCACAGAAATAATTGTAAATATTGGTGGTACAATGCAAATGTTAGGAAATCGTAATTCGAATTTGCAAACAATGTCTGCAATGGCTACTAATGATAATAATACTATTTTATCTAAAAATAAAAAAATAGAAAAAGTAGATTTTGAGAATAATACTGAAAAATATAAATTAAATAATGATTCAATTAATTCTAATTCAGAAATAGATTTTGATGACGAAATTCCTTTTTGAGATAATATATTATTAAGAATTACAACTAATTAAAGCCCCAATTTTCTTGGGGCTAATTGCGTACTATATTAAAATAATTTCAAAAAATCTAACAATTTACAACAAAATTCTATTTTATGCGAAACAAATGGAATATGACCTGATTTTTTGATTATAATAGACCTAGTTTTTGGCCATTTTTTATCAAGTATTTTTGCTATTTTTATAGGTATTAAATTATCTAACGAACCATATATACGTAATATAGGAATACTAAGAAAAGATATATCTGAACGCAGATCTAAATTAAAAATGATTTGTAAACTATTTTTTAAAAAATTTGTACTCGGGGGTATTTCAGAATATAGTATTTGTTTTAAAACTATTAAATCTTGTTTGCATTCAGTTGAGTTTATGGTATGTAAATTAAAAAAATTATTTATTGTTTTAAAGTAGTTTTTTTGCAAATTTAAATAAAAATTTTCAAACATTTTTTTTTTATTCCTGGCCAGTTTTTTCGTTCTATAAAACATGGAGAAGAAGCTACATTGATAACCGCTAAGGTATCTTTTGGATAAGTTAATGCAAATTGATTGACAATTAATCCACCGATAGACCATCCCATCCAAATAGAATTTTTTGGCATATAATGATGTAATATTTTAATTATTTGATCTATTTTCATAGGATGTAATTTTTTATTTTTTCCAAATCCTGGTAAATCAATTAAATGAACTTTAAAAAACTTTTGTAATTCTTTAGCAATAAAAAACCAGATTTTTGAATTTACTCCCCATCCGCTAAGTAAAATAATATTTATTTT
>NZ_CP034870.1:578949-580851 GCF_005081185.1 Buchnera aphidicola (Lipaphis pseudobrassicae) | reverse complement strand
AATTTGTTTTATTTTTGAATTCTCTTGTTTTTTTTACAATAAGTTAGTAACATTATTTAATTAAATATATATTTTTTGTAATAATACTTATGGTCACTATTTCTGAAAACGCGCAAAATCATTTTAGATATCTTCTATCAAAAGAGCCTAATGATACTCAAATACGTATATTTATTTTAAATCCTGGTACGCCTAGTGCAGAATGTGGGGTAGCATATTGTTTAAAAAATGAAATAGAAGAGTCAGATATTAAATTAAAGTATAATCAGTTTTTTGTTTATGTTAATAAGAATATTGTTTCTTATTTACGAAATGCTGAAATTGATCTTGTTTTTGATAAACTAGGTTCTCAATTAACTTTTAAAGCTCCATATGCCAAAAGTCATACTTTATTTAAAAATACCTCTTCTCTAGAAGAGAGAATCAGACATTTTTTAAATATTGAAATTAATCCTCATTTATCAATGCATGGAGGACAAGTTAATTTAATTGAAATTGATCAAAAAAATAGTATTGCTATTATACAATTTAGTGGTGGTTGTAATGGATGCTCAATGATAGGAATTACTTTAAAAGAAACAGTGGAAAAAAAAATATTAGCTTCTTTTCCTGAAATTAAAAAAATATATGATGGAACAGAACATTTACATGGAAAACACTCATTTTATTGACAGTATAAATTGTTCATAATTAAAAAGGTGTCAATTCACCACGCAAATTATTTTGCATTTCGGAAGAGACTGCTTTTTTTGAAATCTTTTGACTTAATAAAAAATGTAATTTAGTTAAAGCTGCTTCTATAGTAAGATCATAGCCACTGATTACTCCAACTTTTATAAGAGAATTTCCTGTTGCATATCCGTTCATGTTTACTCTTCCAGATATACATTGTGTTAAATTAATAATAATAATATGTTTTTTACATGCTGATTCTAATTCTTTTAAAAAATCTTTATTTTGAGGTGCATTTCCTATTCCATAAGTACATAATATCATCGCTTTTATTGGATAAAGTAAAAAATTTTTAATAACTCTTCCTGAAATTCCTGGATAAATAGTAATTATACTAATAGGTTGTGATTTAATTTGATAAACCCTTAATTTGTTTAGATTCTTTTTTGCTTTTTCCTTATATAGATAACGAATATTTATTCCTACTTCTAGTAATGGTTGTAAATTAGGAGAAGAAAATGCATCAAAACCATCTGCATACGATTTTGTTGTTCTGTTTCCTCTATATAATCTATGATTAAAAAATAGAGTAACTTCATTGATAGGATGATTAGCTGCTATTAAAAGCGAGTTTAATAAATTTTGACGACCATCAGAACGAATTTCTGATAAAGGAATTTGAGAACCTGTCACAATTACTGGTTTTTCTAAATTTTCTAATATAAATGATAAAGCTGAAGCTGTGTAAGCCATTGTATCTGTTCCATGTAAAATAACAAATCCATCATATTTGTGATAATTTTTTTCAATATCATTAGCGATAATTTGCCATTTTTTTGGTGTCATATTAGAAGAATCAATTAATGGTTGATATTCTTTGATAGTAAAGTATGGTATTTCCTGTCTGTGAAATTCTGGCATTTTAACAAGTTGTTTTTGAAGATATCCAGAAATTGGAATATATCCATATTTTGATTTTTGCATACCGATAGTTCCGCCTGTATATGCAACATATATACATTTTTTCTTCATTAATCAATTCTTTTTGTTATTTTAGAATAAAACTATAAATAATCAAATGTAAAGTATATTTTAAATAAAATATTTTAAATTTATTATTTAGTTAAATATAATACTAAAAAATATAAATTTATATAGAATTACATAAATGATTTAATATTGAAAAATTTTATTGAACTATTAGTTATTATTAACATGAACGTTATTCAT
>NZ_CP034870.1:577265-578865 GCF_005081185.1 Buchnera aphidicola (Lipaphis pseudobrassicae) | reverse complement strand
AAAAAATAAATTCAGATTAAATAACTTGGTTATATGCTATTTTATAGTCAATGTTTAAATAAACATTTAACATTAATTATTTTCAATGAGTATGAGTATTATGTTTAATTCAAACCATGAACAGGAATTAAGTAAGAGAAGAACTGTTGCTATTATCTCTCATCCTGATGCTGGAAAAACTACTATTACTGAAAAAATGTTGTTATTTGGAAAAGTTATTCGCACTTCGGGGATAGTAAAAGGACGAGGAAATAAAAAGTATGCGAAATCAGATTGGATGGATATCGAAAAAAAACGTGGTATTTCTGTTACTACTTCTGTTATGCAATTTAAATATAAAAATATTTTAATTAATTTATTAGATACTCCAGGTCATCAGGATTTTTCAGAAGATACATATCGTATTCTTACAGCTGTAGACTGTTGTTTAGTTGTTATTGATGCGGCTAAAGGTGTTGAAGAACGTACAAAAAAATTAATAGATGTTACAAGAATGCATAATACTCCTATTATTACATTTATTAACAAACTAGATCGTGATAGTCAAGATCCAATAGATATATTAGATGACATTGAAAAACAATTAGAATTAAATTGTGTTCCTGTTACTTGGCCTATTGGTTGTGGCAAAAATTTTAAAGGGGTATATCATATTAGGGAAAATTTAATTGATTTATATCAAAAACAATTATATCACAATGAACATTTATTAAATACTCAAAGTTTTTACGATTTGTCTAATAAGTTATTAGATCAAATTATTGGAGTAGAATTAGCTAACCATATTCGAGAAGAACTAGATTTAGTTATTAATATATATCCTAAGTTTAATAATAAAAAATTTTTAAAAGGTTTTTTAACACCTGTTTTATTCGGTAGTGCACTCGGAAATTTTGGAATTGATCATGTATTAACTAGTTTAATAAAATGGGGACCTTCTCCTTTATCTCGTAAAAGTTTTACACGTAATGTATCTCCTAAAGAAAAACAATTTACTGGATTTGTCTTTAAAATTCAAGCTAATATGGATTTAAAACATCGAGATCGTATAGCTTTTATTAGAATTGTTTCAGGACAATATACGAAAGGAATGAAATTAAGACATGTACGTATAAAAAAAAATATAATTATTTCCGATGCTTTTTCTTTTTTAGCAGGAGATAGATTATTAATAGAAAAAGCTTATCCTGGTGATGTTATAGGTTTACATAATCATGGAACAATTAAAATTGGAGATACTTTTACAGAAGGAGAAGATATTAAATTTGTTGGTATACCTAGTTTTGCTCCAGAAATTTTTCGTCAGATTTATTTAATAAATCCTCTTAAACAAAAACAATTGATAAAAGGTTTAATACAACTATCAGAAGAAGGAGCTATACAAGTATTTCGTCCTATCAATAATAATAATTTAATTTTAGGTGCTATTGGAATACTACAATTTGATGTAGTTATTGAACGTTTAAAAGTAGAATATCATATAGAAACAACGTGTATAAAAGCAAATGTTGTTCTTGCAAGATGGATTAAATCTAAAAATATCTGTAGTATTAATTCTTTTAAACAAAATAACAGTGCATATTTAGCATATGATGCTTCT
>NZ_CP034870.1:566561-577184 GCF_005081185.1 Buchnera aphidicola (Lipaphis pseudobrassicae) | reverse complement strand
AAAAAAATACAGTTATTTTTAGTCAATTTTCGGATATTTAATCATGAAACGAGTTTTTTTAATTGTTTTAGATTCTTTTGGTATCGGTTCTAGTATTGATGCAGACAAATTTAATGATGTTGGTTCAGATACATTTGGACATATAGTAGAAAAGTGTTTTTTAAGACAAGCTAATATAGGAAGAACAGGTGCTCTAAATATTCCTAATTTAGTACGATTAGGAATTATAGAAGCAGCAAAAAAATCTACAGGAAAATATCCTTTAGGGTTTAATAATACTTTAAATATTATAGGTAGTTATGGATTTGCTAGCGGGATTTCTTCTGGTAAAGATACTACTTCAGGACATTGGGAAATTGCAGGAGTACCAGTTTTAGATGATTGGTTTTATTTTGAAAAAAAACATAATAGTTTTCCTAAAATGTTATTAAAAAAAATAATAAATCAGTTTAAATTACCTGGTATTATCGGAAATTGTCACTCTTCAGGAACAGATATTATTTACAATTTAGGTGAAGAACATATAAATACTAAGAAACCGATTTTATATACTTCATCAGATTCTGTATTGCAAGTTGCTTGTCATGAAGTCTTTTTTGGTTTATCAAATCTTTATAAATTATGTGAAATTATTCGTTTTATATTAGATGATTATCAATATAAAGTTGCACGAGTAATCGCTAGACCTTTTATTGGAACTAATAAATTAAATTTTCAACGAACAGGAAATAGACGTGATTTCTCAATAAAACCTTTTTCTACAACTGTTATAAAAAAATTAATAGATGAAAAAAACGGGCAGGTTATTGCAATTGGAAAAATTTCTGATATTTATGCAGGAATAGGAATAAGTAAAAAAATTAACTCTACTGGTTTGGAAGATTTATGTAATAGTACTATTAATGCAATTAAACTATCTAAAAATAATACTATTGTTTTTACCAATTTAGTGGATTTTGACTCAAATTGGGGTCATCGTCGTGATGTATCTGGATATGCTAAAGGTTTGGAGTTATTTGATAAAAAGTTATCTGAGATGTTAAATTTAGTTTCTGAAAAAGATTTATTAATATTAACTGCAGATCATGGATGTGATCCTACATGGAAGGGAACAGATCATACTAGAGAAAATATTCCTATATTAATTTATTCACCATCTATTAAACCATTTTATTTAGGACATCGAAAAACTTTTTCAGATATAGCACAGACTATTGCTAAATACTTTCTATTATCTGATATGCCATATGGCAAAAATATGCTTTAAAAATACGAAAAAATATAGATTTATATTTTTATAATAGTATATTAAAAAGGAAAAAAATTAGTGTCTACACCTCATATTAGTAGTAAAAAAAATGATTTTTCTGATATAGTGCTTATGCCAGGTGATCCTTTAAGAGCTAAGTATATCGCTGAAAATTATTTAAATAATTTTCAGCAAATTAATAAAGTTCGATTAATGTTAGCTTATACTGGTTTTTATAAAAATAAAAAAATTTCAGTAATGAGTCATGGTATAGGAATACCATCTGCTACGCTCTATGTTAGAGAACTAATTAATGAATATAAGGTAAAAAAAATTATTCGTATAGGAACTTGTGGCGCTGTAAGAGAAGATGTAAATCTACGCGATATAGTTATTGGAATGGGTGCTTGTACTGATTCGAAAATTAATAGAATTAAATTCAAAAATCATGATTTTTCTGCTATTGCTGATTTTAAAATGATTTGCAAGACAATGCATATTGCCAAGAAATTAAATGTTAATATACGTGTTGGAAATTTTTTTACTACGGATTCTTTTTATAATGATGATCAAGAGACACTAGAAATTTTACAAAAATATCACATTCTTGGAGTAGATATGGAAACGGCAGGAATATATGGAGTTACATCAGAGTTGATGGTTAAAGCAATTTCAATATGTACCGTATCTGATCATATTATAAAAAAAGAAAGTTTATCTTCTAAAGATAGAGAATCTAGTTTTAATAGTATGATCCATATAGCTTTAGAATCTACTTTATAACATAATAATTAGTACTAAACATAAATGTTTTTTTGGTGAGAAAGGGATTCGAACCCTTGATACGTTTCCATATACACGCTTTCCAGGCGTGTTCCTTAAGCCACTCGGACATCTCACCATTTTGGAAAAATTTTTATTTTATTTTTTAATTAATTAGATAACTATTTTAATCTAAAAAAAATAATTACGTCAAGTTTTTTGCTAAATTAAAGTTTATTTTAAGATATTTCTATAATTTTATATTTTCGATTTTCATTTCATGAAATATCGATTTTCTTAAAAAATAGAAAAAAATGATGTTGATTTTGATAGAATATATTTTTTATTTAAGTATAATTCTCTATATACTTTTAGTTCATATAAAAGTATAAAACTAAAATAATCAAATTTATTAATAAAAAAATAAAAGTATTATTTAATATATTAAAATCTTTTAAATTAAAATTAATTTTTTTATTTTTGATTGTTTAGCTATTTTAGTTGCATTATATAAAATAAATAATACATGAGATATTTTTTATATTCATTTTATTGCATTATAGATTTGTGTTTATATCTTGCCAGCAAAAGTTTTTAAATGCTGGTTTTTATTAACGAATTGTTTTTAATAATAAAAATATGGCAGAAAAACGAAATATCTTTCTAGTAGGACCGATGGGAGCAGGAAAAAGTACTATTGGTCGTCAATTATCTCAACAACTTAACATGGAGTTTTTTGATTCTGATCAAGAAATTGAGAAACGTACTGGTGCCGATATAAGTTGGGTTTTCGATGTAGAAGGTGAAAATGGTTTTCGTTTAAGAGAACGAAATATTATCAATGAATTAACTAAAAAACAAGGTATTGTACTTGCTACAGGTGGAGGGTCAGTTCAATTTAAAGATACTCGTAATTTTTTATCAGCTCGTGGTATTGTCGTTTATTTAGAAACAACAATTGAAAAACAATTATTACGTACCAAAAAAGATAAAACAAGACCATTATTACAAGTTCCTATTTCAAATCGTATTATATTAGAAAATTTAGCAAATGAAAGAAATCCTTTATATGAAGAAATTGCAGATATTACAGTGCAAACCGACGATCATAGTGCTAAAGTAGTAGCTTTTAATATTATTCGTTTATTAGAAAAAATATAGCATTTGTACTTAGAATAAAAAATTCATGGAGTGTAAAAAATTTTGAAACAATTGAAAGTTATTCTAGGAAAACGTAGTTATCCTATTAGCATAGGTTCTAATATTATTCAAAAAGATGATATTTTTTGGCCTTTAAAACCTGGAAATCAAGCTATGTTAGTAACAAATAAAACACTAGCAAACCTTTTAAAGGATAAAGTTCTATATCATTTAAGAAAATCTGGAATAAAAATAGATCAAGTCATTCTTTCAGACGGAGAGCAGTATAAAACATTGAATGAAATGGAACTTATTATTTCAGCTTTATTAGAAAAAAAACATACTCGTGATACTACTTTAATTGCACTAGGTGGAGGAGTAATAGGTGATTTAACTGGATTTGCTGCTTCTGTTTATCAGAGAGGTGTTGCTTTCATTCAAATTCCAACGACTCTTTTAGCTCAAGTAGATGCTTCTGTTGGTGGAAAAACTGCTGTCAATCATTTATTAGGTAAAAATATGATTGGTTCTTTTTGGCAGCCTGCTTCTGTAATTATTGATATTGATTGTTTAAAAACTTTGCCACAAAAAGAGTTAGTATCTGGTATAGCAGAGGTGATTAAATATGCTATTGTTTTTGATGAAAAATTTTATTCTTGGTTAGAAGAAAATATTGAAAATATTTTATCTTTAGATCATGAAATCATGTCGTATTGTATAAAAAAATGTTGTGAATTAAAGTCAAAAATAATTTCTCTTGATGAAAGAGAAAATAATTTTAGAGCATTGTTAAATCTTGGTCATACATATGGTCATGCAATTGAAACTCATGCTGGTTATGGGAATTGGTTACATGGTGAGGCCATATCAGTAGGTATAGTTATGGCTGCTCGTACTTCTAAAATACTAGGATACTTAAAAGAAACAGATTTTAAAAGAATTATTACATTATTAAAGAGGACTGGTTTACCTGTAAAAGGACCTAAAAATATGTCTGCTGCTTCATATATTCCTTATATGATGCGAGATAAAAAAGTTATTTCTGGAGAAATTAGATTAGTTTTACCTTTATCTATTGGAAAATCAGAGATTTATAATCATGTAGATAAAAATATCATTTTAACTGCTATTAAAGAATCTCAATAAATTTTTATCATATCAAATAAACTAAAACTATTAAATATTATATATTTACACTTATTTTGATTTTATTTTTGCTCTTATATAGTTTTATTCTTTTAATAATAGCATTTTTTTATATTTGTTTTAAATAATAAGTGATAAATATATTTGATAAAACACTTTATAATTACAAAAATAAAACTATAAAGAGTAAAAACATTATATATGAATTTCTTATAAAATTAAAAATTTTAACATCTAAATTTTCACTTTTTAAAAAATAAAAAACTTCTATTAATTTTCTAAACACATGATCAAAATAATATTTATATAATTATTATATTATGATTTTTATTAAAAATATCAATTTTCATTTAATAGTAAGTGATAGTTTATTTTTTATCTTTATATTTAACACTTTAATTTTTAATTTATATAATATAAATTATTTTATCATTAAAAGATTAAAAATTAATTTTTTCAAGATTTCTTTATTTTATATATTAAAAAATAAAAAATATTAAATATAGTTATTTTTATTTTATATATTGAATTTATTTAGAATTAATACAGGGAAATTAAGATGAAAAAATTTTTTTTAGCTCCATCTATTTTATCTGCTGATTTTGCACGTTTGGGAGAAGATACACAAAAAGCAATAGATGCTGGAGGTGATTTAATACATTTTGATGTTATGGATAATCACTATGTTCCTAACTTAACAATGGGTCCTATGATTTTAGAAGCTTTACGTAATTATAATATTAAGGTACCAATTGATGTTCATTTAATGGTAAAACCAGTAGATAATTTAATTCCACAATTTGCGAAAGCTGGTGCTACTTTTATTACCTTTCATCCAGAAGCAACACAACATATTGAACGTACATTACAATTAATTAAAGAGCATGGATGTAAGGCAGGACTAGCTTTCAATCCAGCTACACCACTTAATTTTCTTGATTATGTATTAGAAAAATTAGATTTAATTTTATTGATGTCTGTTAATCCAGGTTTTGGTAATCAAGCTTTTTTACCATCTACATTAAACAAATTACGTGAAGTTAGAAAAATTATTGATTCTAATTGTTTAGATATTCTCTTAGAAGTAGATGGAGGAATTAAATTGGATAATATTGCAGAAATAGCATTTTCTGGAGCAAATATATTTGTAATTGGAACAGGTCTATTTAAACATTCTAATTATGATCTTATCATAGAAAAAATTCGTAAAGAATTACAACATGCTTATTCTAAATTTATTCATTAATATTTTTTTATTGTAGAGTACAAGATGACTTCTTTTAAACCAGTTCTATTTAGCGCTATACAACCTTCTGGAAATATAACAATTGGAAATTATATAGGAACTATGCGTCATTGGTCTAAAATGCAAAATGATTATAATTGTTTCTATTGTATTGCTGATTTACATGCACTTACTACATACAATAAGCATTCTTGTTTAAAAAAATCAATATTAGATACAATATCCTTTTATTTAGCTTGCGGAGTAGATCCTAACAAAAGCATTATTTTTATTCAATCTCATGTTTATCAACATAGTCAATTAAATTGGATTTTGAATTGTTTTAGTCAATTTTCAGAATTACTTCGTATGAATCAATTCAAAATGAAAAGACAGATTAAAAATCGTTATGAGAAAACAAATGTAGGTCTATTCAACTATCCTATTTTGATGGCATCAGATATTTTATTATATCAAACTAATTTCGTTCCAGTAGGAAGGGATCAAAAACAACATATAGAACTTACACGTAATATAGCTTATCGTTTTAATTCATTATATGGTGATATTTTTACATTACCTGAACCATTAATTAATGAATGTGGATCTAAAATTATGTCCTTATTAGAACCAAATAAAAAAATGTCTAAATCGGATATTAATAAAAATAATGTAATTTTTTTATTAGATGATATATCCTCAGTGATATTAAAAATTAAACAATCTATGACTGATTCAGAACAACCATGTAGAATATATTATGATATTGAAAGAAAACCAGGAATTTCAAATCTATTAGAAATTCTTTCTGCTATTACGAATAAAAATATTGATATATTATTAAAAGAATTACAAGGTATAATGTATAGAGAATTTAAAGATATTGTAGCAGATTCTTTATCTAAATTTTTATATAAAATGCAAAAATCTTATATAAATTATCGTTGTGATGAATCTTATTTGAAAAAAGTAGTTTATGAAGGAGCTATAAAGGCTAGATTAAAATCTGAAAAAACTCTACAAAATGTATGTTCTAAACTAGGTTTAGTTTCTTTATTTAAATAAACTAGAAATTAATTTTCTTCCAGTTTATTTTCGTATCTTATAAAACAATTAACAATTTTTATATGTAAAAGTCTTTATAATTTTTTAGAATTTTTATTCAAATAAATTAATATAGATAATAAAAAAACTATTGCATATAATATATTAGAAGTGATCAAAGTAGCATATAATCCTTTTTTTTCTACAATTGGACTAGTTACAATAAACGTTAATAAAGTTCCTATTGTTCCAAACAACAAAATTAGATTTATTAATTTTGGAGATGGATTTTTTGTTTGTAACGATGCTAATGTTATAATTATAGTATAAATAGCACTAGAAAAAAAACCCAAACCAATGATAATACATTTAAGTAGTATAAAATTCTGATTATGAATAAAATTATACATAAGAAATGTAGAAACACTAGTTAAAAGAATAAACATTTGATTTAGATTAAAAAACTTGATTAAAAAACTAAAAAACCACATACCAATCATATAAGACATCCAAAAATTACTAACTAATCCACCTGTTTTTTTGATATCTATTTCTATCACTTCAGTAACATATTGTGGAACCCAAGAAATAAAGCTTAATTGTCCTAATATGTACAGCAAAGCTGAAATAGACAATAAAAAAATATTAATGTTCCATTTTTCTTTTTTTTGTTTGAAATTCTTTTTACTTTTTTTTAATTCTGGAAAATTAAGATTTATTGTTAAAAGAAAAATTAATAAGTAAATTACTCCTATATATATATAAATCCAATACCAAATAATATGTTTTTCTAAAAGATAAGCCGTAATAATTGGAAATATCATTCCTGACATACTAAAAAAAGAGTCAGTTAATAACAGTTGAGATCCTCTTTTCGATCCTGAATATAAATAAGTAATAAGAAATGTACCAATTGACATAGTAATACCACTTACTAATCCTAGTATGAACATATTTACAGAAAAGTAAATTATATTAGTACTATATACTATACCTATTATAGATGTTATTGTTAAAATAAATCCTAAAATTAATTGTTTTTTTAATGACATATATTCTACGAGCCAAGAATTTAATATTATTGATAGTAATATACCTGCATTTAAACAAGTAAACGTATTACTCATTCGAGATATAGATAAATGAAAATAATCAGAAATATTTCCTATTATCATTCCTGTAACCACGACTAATGCACCTGTAAAGGCATATGAAAAAAAACTAATCCATGTAAGACCTATTCGATTAATATTTTTCATCTTCATCACCTTATTTAATAAAATTTATAAAAACATAAATTAAGATATTATAACTTTTTTATATTTTTATATATATTTATAATAATTTTATATAAAAATCTCTATTTTTTAAATTTTAAAGTTATTTAAACCAAATATTTTAAATATTTAAGTTTAATTTTAATAAAATATAATGTATATTTTATTTTAAAAATTAATTTTTTTAAATATTTAATAAAATCATACATATGATATTAAAAAAAAATTGTCTTGATGGGATTACAGAGGAAAAGAATGTATTGATTTTTCTGAACAAATTGCAGTAAGATCATTAATTTATTGCCATCTACAATTGAATAAAATATTAAAAAAAATAAAACATTATTTTATATTAGTATTTTTTTTGTTAACGAAATATATCTTATAGCTAAAAAGTTAGTTTTCTTGAGTTTTGAATCACGTATTTTATTTTCTAACTCTAGAGCAGAAGTAAATAAAGTAGTTTTTAAAATAGCGCGCTATTATTCATGTAGAGTTTGTAATTCTAAAAAAATAAAATAATTTCTTTTTATAATTCGTTTTATAGGCGTACTTTTTTACTGTTTTTTTTAGATAGGTAATTAAAAAGTTCTAAAAATTTTAATCTTTAAAATACAGGTATAATTCATAATTTTTTAATGATATTAAAATAGTAAAATACATCATTAGTTATGATACATGTGCGATAGTAGTTGAACTTATTTAAGAAAAAAAAGGTATAATACTAGTAAATATTTCTTTTATAAAAGAATTAAGAGATTCATATAATTAATATAATGTAATTTTAATTTTTAATGAAATAAAAACTAGAGAAGAAATAGAAAGTTATTTTTTATGAACACTATGGGTTTAAACCAAATATTTTAAATTTTGTAAAATCTTTAGGTGGAGAATTGCTAATTAGTACAACATTGACTACAAATAAAATTGGGTCAATAATAAAATCTGGAATTCATGATACTAAATATGAAAAAAACTGTTAGTTTGTGCTGTAGAAAAGTCTATTATTGATGTTATAAATACAAACAAATTATTATCTGGTGTTTAAAAAAATCTGAAAAAATATTTTCTAAATTACATCTTATTAATAATCGTTTTAATTTTTCCAAAAAATACAAGATAAAGATTTATTAATAGGGATTGTATTGCAATCAAATTTTTCTAAAAGAATACATAAAATTTTACAACTTTTTTTCTTAAGAAGTTGTTATTTTTTTAATATTTAGAGATAACATTCTTCATTTATCACCATCTTGAATTATGACTGAAGATAATTATTAAAGAAAGTATAAAATGATTTCAATATACTTTAGAAAAAGTACTGTAAAAAATAAAGATTTAATACTATTTAAAAAAATATTTGTTAAACATGTTTAAAATATATAGGTTTTTGGGAGTAGTAAATGATTTTTTTTATTCTAAAAAAAATAATATTATTATGTATAATATTATATGTTCCAAAATCATTTTCAGAATCAATATCTTTAAATAATATCAATTTTCAGCCGCATTTAGAAACAAAAAATACTTTTACGAACAATGATGATAAATTAGGTTATGCGTTAGGTGTTTCATTAGGAAATTACGTTAATCAATCTTTTGAAAAACAAAAAAATATAGGTGTGCATTTAAATAAAAATAGTCTTTTAAAAGGAGTTCAAGACGCAATTTCTGGAAATTTGCAGTTGTCTCATGAAGAAATCTCTTCGATTCTTTTACAATTGGAAGAAAAATTAAATAACGCCACTAAAATTCAGTTAGAAAAGAATGCAAAAGAAAATCTTGCTAGAGGAGAATTATATATGAAAAATTTTTCTAAAACTAAAGGAGCTAAAAAAACATCTAGCGGTCTTTTATACATTATAGAAAAACCAGGAGAGGGTGATTCATTAACAAATAATACAAAAATTACTGTGCATTATAAAGGTACTTTAATTGATGGTACAGAATTTGATAATTCTTATAAAAGAGGTGAACCTGTATCATTAATGTTAAAAGATGTTATATTAGGTTGGCAAGAAGGTTTAAAATATATTAAGAAAGGCGGTAAAATTAAGTTGATAATACCACCTAATTTAGGATATGGAAAAAAAGAAATTAGTACTATTCCAGGAAACTCTACTCTAATTTTTGATATAGAATTGCTTGATGTAATTAATATATAAAAATAGTATATTTATTTTTTTCTATCAATATTAAAATATGTTTTTGAAAATGTTTTCAATAATTTAAATATGAACTATACAATATTAGTAACAGGTTCTGCTTATGGAACACAAAATGCAAGCACTGCTTTTCTTTTTTGTCAATCTTTAGTTAAAACAAAACATAAACTATATAGCGTGTTTTTTTATTGTGATGGAGTTCTCAATGCAAATAGTATGACTACACCTGCAATTGATGAATTCAACTTAGTTCAAGCATGGCAAGAATTAAATAAAAAATATAATGTAAAACTATATGTTTGCAGCAGTGCAGCCCTCAGAAGAGGTATACTAGATGATGAGGAAGCATCAAATTTAAATCTTAAAAAAGGAAATTTAGCATTTTGCTTTCAATTAAGTGGATTATTAGAATTAGCTTATTCTATAGAAATATGCGATCGTATAATACAATTTTAATTTTGGTATGTTTACTTTAATGAAAAGAATTGCCTTTGTTTTTTCTCATGTACCACATGGAAATAGTTTTGGTAGAGAAGGGTTAGATGCTATTTTTGGTATTTCTTCTCTTATTAAGAAAATAAATTTATTTTTTATTGGAGACGGTGTTTTTCAATT
>NZ_CP034870.1:543806-566434 GCF_005081185.1 Buchnera aphidicola (Lipaphis pseudobrassicae) | reverse complement strand
TTAAAAATAGATATTTTAGATTCATATCTTTTACGTTTAAAATTAGATAATCATGATGCAATTATTAATTTTTAAGGCATATTAATATGTTACATACTTTAATGAAATCTCCTTTTATAAGTAATATATCTCTTCTTATGACTATGTTAAAAAAATCAGATGATTTTTTAGCTCTTCAAGACGGAGTATTAATTGCATTAATAGATAATGTTTTTTTAAAAAATATAATTATGTCTTCAGCAACATTGTATCTTATAAAAGAAGATGTTTATGCTAGAGGAGTTCAAAAAAATATTTCTAATAAATTTATTTTAATTAGTTATACTCATTTCATTTTATTAACACTTAAGCACAAACAACAAATGACTTGGTAAAAATGCAAGTTTATAGTTAACTTATTTATATCCAATCCTAAAAATCTTTACCATAAAAGATTTATTATATTTATATCATGTTGATATTTTTCAAAAAATCCATCTGAAATAGGAGTTTTTATGGCCACAGTAAATCAATTGGTCCGCAAACCTCGTTTACGAAAAGTGATTAAAAGTAATGTTCCAGCATTAGAAGGAAGTCCCCAAAAAAGAGGTGTTTGTATAAGAGTTTACACTACTACTCCTAAAAAACCAAATTCAGCACTACGTAAAGTATGTCGTGTAAGACTAACTAATGGTTTTGAAGTTACTGCTTATATTGGAGGTGAAGGTCATAACTTACAAGAACATTCTGTAATTTTAATACGAGGAGGTAGAGTAAAAGATTTACCAGGAGTTCGATATCATATTGTTAGAGGATCATTAGATTGTGCCGGTGTAAAAGAACGTAAAAAAAGTCGTTCTAAATATGGAGTAAAAAGACCTAAAAAATAAAAAATATGTGTTTTTTAAACATCAATTTAATATTTTTTATAGTATATATTTATTTTAAAAATATGGAGTTATTTTATGCCACGTCGTCGTATTATTGGAACTCGTAAAATTTTACCAGATCCAAAATTTTCATCAGAATTATTAGCTAAATTTATTAATATTCTTATGATAGATGGTAAAAAATCTATTGCCGAATCTATTGTGTATACTGCATTGAAAAATTTATCTAAACGTACAGAAAAAAAAGAATTAGAAGCATTTGAAACAGCTTTAGAGCACGTTCGTCCAACAGTAGAGGTTAAATCTCGTCGAGTTGGAGGTTCAACATATCAAGTACCAGTAGAAGTACGTCCAGTTCGACGAAATGCTTTAGCTATGCGTTGGATTGTAGAATCAGCTCGTAAACGTACGGATAAATCTATGTCTTTACGTTTATCAAATGAACTTTATGATGCAGTTTCAAATAAAGGAACAGCAGTTAAAAAAAGAGAAGAAGTACATAAAATGGCAGAAGCTAATAAAGCATTTGCTCACTATCGTTGGTAACGACTATTAAATTTTTATATATTTTTTATAAATTATATTGAGACAATGATCTTAATTGATTTGATAAAATTGAATTTTTTAAAATCTAAATATAAGAGAAAGATAATGTCTCGTATAACACCTATTTCTCGATATCGAAATATTGGAATTAGTGCTCATATCGATGCTGGTAAAACCACTACTACGGAAAGAATTTTATTCTATACAGGAATTAATCATAAAATTGGTGAAGTTCATGATGGTGCTGCTACTATGGATTGGATGGAGCAAGAACAAGAAAGAGGAATTACTATCACATCAGCTGCTACTACGGCATTTTGGAGCGGAATGGCAAAACAATTTAAACCGCATAGAATCAATATTATTGATACACCAGGACATGTTGATTTTACCATAGAAGTAGAACGATCAATGCGTGTTTTAGATGGTGCTGTTATGGTGTATTGTGCAGTAGGAGGTGTTCAACCGCAGTCTGAGACTGTTTGGCGTCAGGCTAATAAATATAATGTTCCTCGTATAGCATTTATAAATAAAATGGATCGTATGGGAGCTAATTTTCTAAAAGTTGTAAGGCAAATAAAAACACGTTTAGGAGCTAATCCTGTTCCATTGCAACTAGCTATTGGTTCAGAAGATAATTTTATTGGTATAATAGATTTGATTAAAATGAAAGCAATTTATTGGAAAGATTCTGATCAAGGTCTAAGCTTTACTTATGATGAAATTCCCAAAGATATGAAGATATTATCAGAAAAATGGCATCAAAATTTAATTGAATCAGCAGTGGAATCTGATGAAAATCTTTTAGAAAAATATTTAAATGGTATTAACTTATCAGAAAAAGAAATAAAATATGGATTAAGAAATAGAGTTTTAAATGATGAAATTGTACTTATAACTTGTGGTTCTGCTTTTAAAAATAAAGGAGTGCAAGCATTACTAGATGCAATAATTGAATATCTTCCTGCACCTAATGATATTCAAGACATTAAAGGTATTTTAAATGATAATCAAAATACTCCTTCTATTAGATCTTCAAACGATATAGCTCCTTTTTCTGCTTTAGCATTCAAGATTGCAAATGATCCATTTGTAGGAAATTTAACTTTTTTTCGTGTATATTCAGGAGTTGTCAAATCTGGAGACACTGTTTTTAATTCTGTAAAAAACCAAAAAGAAAGATTTGGTAGAATCGTTCAAATGCATGCTAATAAAAGAGAAGAAATAAAAGAAGTATATGCAGGGGATATAGCTGCTGCTATTGGTTTAAAAGATGTAACTACTGGAGATACTTTATGTGATTTAAATCAACCAATTATATTAGAAAGAATGGAATTTCCAGATCCGGTAATATCTATTTCTGTAGAACCTAAAACTAAAGTAGATCAAGAAAAAATGGGTTTAGCTTTAGGAAGATTAGCAAAAGAGGACCCATCATTTCGAGTTAATACTGATCAGGAGTCTAATCAAACAATAATTTCTGGAATGGGTGAGTTACATTTAGAAATTATTATTGATCGTATGAGACGAGAATTTAGCATAGATGCTAATATTGGAAAACCTCAAGTAGCATATCGTGAAACTATTTTAAATAAAGTAAAAGATATTGAAGGAAAACATATTAAACAATCAGGTGGAAGAGGACAATATGGTCATGTTGTTATAGAATTATTTCCATTAGAACCAGGAGGTCCGGGATATTTATTTATAAATGATATAAAAGGAGGAATAATACCTAATGAATATATTTCAGCAGTTGATAAAGGAATTCAAGAACAACTAAAATATGGTCCCTTAGCAGGATATCCTGTCGTAGATATTGGTGTACGTCTTTATTTTGGTTCTTATCATGATGTCGATTCTTCTGAATTAGCTTTTAAATTAGCAGCCTCTATTGCATTTAAAGATGGTTTTAAAAAAGCTAAACCAGCTTTACTAGAACCTATTATGAAAGTAGAAATAGAAACTCCAGACGATTATATGGGTGATGTAATTGGTGATTTAAATCGTAGAAGAGGTACAATTGAAGGAATGAAAGATTTGTCTATTGGTAAAATTATTAAAGCATGTGTTCCTTTGTCTGAAATGTTTGGTTATGCTACTGATTTGCGTTCTCAAACACAAGGAAGAGCATCCTATTCTATGGAATTTTTAAAATATGTAGAAGCACCATCTAATATTTCTTTATCTATTATTGAAAAAAGAGAAAAGTAGCAGTTTTTTTCTATAATGTATACAATATTTTCTATTTAAAAAAATATACTATCTGAGGAATAAAATAATGTCTAAAGAAAAATTTCAACGTTTAAAGCCTCATATAAACGTAGGTACTATTGGTCATGTAGATCATGGAAAAACCACTTTAACCGCTGCAATAACAACTGTTTTATCTAAAAAATATGGTGGTTCTGCACGTGCTTTTGATCAAATAGATAATGCACCAGAAGAAAAAGCAAGAGGAATTACCATCAACACTTCACATGTAGAATATGACACGGAACTTAGACATTATGCTCATGTAGATTGTCCAGGACATGCTGATTATATAAAAAATATGATCACTGGAGCTGCTCAAATGGACGGTGCTATTTTAGTAGTGGCCGCAACAGATGGACCGATGCCACAAACTCGTGAACATATTTTACTTGGAAGACAAGTAGGAGTGCCTTACATTGTTGTCTTTCTTAATAAATGTGATATGGTAGATGATGAAGAATTACTTGAATTAGTAGAAATGGAAGTGCGTGATTTATTAACACAATATGATTTTCCTGGAGATGATACACCTATTATTCGTGGTTCGGCTCTTAAAGCATTAGAAGGTGATCCTGAATGGGAGTCAAAAATTATTGATTTGTCTAAATTTTTAGACAGCTATATTCCTGAACCAAAACGTGCAATAGATCAACCTTTTTTACTACCAATAGAAGATGTTTTTTCTATATCAGGAAGAGGTACAGTAGTTACTGGACGAGTAGAAAAAGGTGTGATTAAAATCGGCGAAGAAGTAGAAATTGTTGGAATTAAAAAAACAACGAAAACTACTTGTACAGGTGTAGAAATGTTTAGGAAATTGTTAGATGAAGGTCGTGCTGGAGAAAATGTAGGCGTTTTACTGCGTGGTACAAAACGCGATGAAATTGAAAGAGGTCAAGTTTTAGCAAAACCTGGTAGTATTCATCCACATACAACATTTGAGTCTGAAGTTTATGTTTTATCCAAAGAAGAAGGTGGGCGCCATACTCCATTTTTTAAGGGATATCGTCCTCAGTTTTATTTTCGAACTACTGATGTAACAGGTTCTATTGAATTACCTGAAGGTGTTGAAATGGTTATGCCTGGGGATAATATAAAAATGACTGTTACTTTAATTAATCCTATTGCCATGGCCGATGGATTACGATTTGCTATACGTGAAGGAGGTCGTACTGTTGGAGCAGGTGTAGTTTCTAAAGTTTTAAATTAATAGTTACCTTTTATTAAAAATATTATTTTATTTTGATATCTAGTTGAATTTATTGAGAAAAGAGTATAAAATGCTCTTTTCTTAATCAATGTTTATTATTTTTATATATTTTTATAAAACACTCCCGATATAGGAGTTACATCTGTAATAACTAATTACATCTATTCCGAAGTATATATTAATTCGGAAAAGATAAAATTTTTAATTTGTATTATAACTGGAGTTCTGAGCTAATGCAGAACCAAAGAATTCGTATTCGCTTAAAAGCTTTTGATCATAGATTAATTGATCAATCAACAACAGAAATAGTTGAAACAGCAAAAAGAACTGGTGCACAAGTTCGTGGACCAATTCCTCTTCCAACTCGTAAGGAACGTTTTACTATTTTAGTTTCTCCACATGTAAATAAGGATGCTCGTGATCAATATGAAATTCGTACACATAAACGTTTAATTGATATAGTAGAACCTACTGAAAAAACTGTAGATGCATTAATGCGCTTAGATCTTGCTGCTGGCGTAGATGTACAAATTAGTTTGGGTTAATTATATATATATCATAGATACATATAAGGTATTAAAAAAATGGTTGGTTTAGTAGGCAAAAAGATTGGCATGACTCGTATTTTTACTAAAGAAGGAACTGCAATTCCTGTGACCGTAATCGAACTTCAGGAAAATAGAATTACACAAATTAAAAATATGAATACTGATTTTTATTGTGCTATTCAAGTAACAACTGGTCTAAAAAAAACCAATAAGTTAAAAAAACCACAAGCAGGTCATTTTTTAAAATCTGGTGTTCTTCCCGGTCGAGGTTTATGGGAATTTAGAACTAGTCAAGATAAGATTTTTAAAGTTGGAGAAAGTATTAGAATTAATGTTTTTAAAAATGTAAAAAAAGTAGATGTTACAGGTTTTTCTAAAGGAAAGGGTTTTTGTGGAACAGTCAAACGTTGGAATTTTCGTACGCAAGATGCAACTCATGGAAACTCTTTATCTCATAGAGTGCCTGGTTCTATTGGTCAAAACCAAACTCCCGGAAAAGTATTTAAAGGGAAAAAAATGGCAGGACAATTAGGTAATAACCGTGTCACAGTACAAAGTTTAAATGTAGTAAATATTGATGAAAATAAAAATATTCTTTTAGTAAAAGGCGCTGTTCCCGGTGCTACTGGTAGTAATCTTATAGTTAAACCGGCTGTTAAGGTTTAAGCAGTGAGGAGCAAAGAATGGAATTAGTAGTTAAAGATATACAAAGTATTCTTAGTGTTTCTGAAATCATTTTTGGTCGTGATTTTAATAAAGCTCTAATTCATCAAGTTGTTGTTGCTTATTCAGCATCTACTCGTCAAGGTACGAGGGCTCAAAAAAGTCGTGCTGAAGTTTCTGGATCAGGTAGAAAACCATGGCGACAAAAGGGTACAGGTCGTGCACGTGCAGGTTCTTTCAGAAGTCCAATTTGGAGATCAGGTGGTGTAACGTTTGCCGCAAAACCACAAGAATATAGTCAAAAAGTCAATAAAAAAATGTATCGTGGTGCATTAAAAAGTATTTTTTCTGAGTTAATACGTCAAAAACGATTAATTACTTTTCAAAAGTTTTCATTAAGTTCTCCAAAAACAAAACTTTTAGTGGAAAAATTAAAAGATATAAATGTAAAAAGCGTTCTTATTATTACTGATAAAATAGATAATAATTTATTACTTGCTTCTAGAAATTTATATTTAGTTGAAGTTAAAGATGTTTATTCTATAGATCCTGTCAGCTTAATATCTTTTGAACATGTAATTATTACTGTTAATGCAATAAAAAAAGTAGAGGAAATACTTTCATGATTTCTGAAGAGCGTTTACTGAAAATATTACTTTCTCCACATGCATCTGAAAAATCTTCTATATCTATAGAAAAGCATCATACTGTTGTTTTAAAAGTTTTAAATAATGCTACTAAATATGAAATAAAGCTTGCAGTAAAAAAAATATTTAACGTAGAAGTTGATAGTGTTAAGACTTTAAAAGTTAAGGGAAAAAAAAAGCGTCAATCTAATCGCATTATTCAAAAGAGCAATTGGAAAAAAGCCTATATTAAAGTTAAAAAAGGGTATAATTTAGACTTCATAGCTAATACAGAGTAATTGAAGGAAAAAATAAATGGCAGTTGTTAAATGTAAACCAACATCTCCAGGTCGTCGTCATGTTATTAAGATTGTCAACACGAAACTATACAAAGGAAAACCATATTCTTTACTCTTAAAAAAGAAATGTAAGACAGGAGGAAGAAATAACAATGGAAGAATTACAACACGTCATATTGGTGGCGGACATAAAAGAGCATATCGTATTATAGATTTTAAGAGAAATAAAGACAATATAGAAGCTATTGTAGAAAGATTAGAATATGATCCTAATCGTTCAGCCAATATCGCTTTAATATTATATAAAGATGGAGAGAGAAACTATATTTTAGCTCCAAAAAATTTACAAATAGGAGACAATATCATTTCTGGTTTGCATGCTTCTATAAAGATAGGAAATTGTTTGCCAATTGAAAAAATACCAGTTGGTACATTTATTCATAATGTAGAAATGAAACCCGGAAAAGGTGGTCAAATAGCTCGTTCTGCAGGAAGTTATGTACAATTAGTTGCATGTGATAAAGAATATGCTACTTTACGATTGCGTTCAGGTGAAATGAGAAAAATACAATCTAGTTGTAGGGCTACTATTGGCGAAGTTGGAAATTCTGAACATATGCTAAAAGTATTAGGAAAAGCAGGTGCATCGCGTTGGGTAGGAATACGTCCTACTGTGCGCGGTACAGCAATGAATCCTGTTGATCATCCTCATGGAGGTGGTGAAGGTAGAAATTTTGGAAAACATCCTGTAACCCCTTGGGGTATTCAAACTAAAGGTAAAAAAACCCGTAAAAACAAACGCACTGAAAAATTTATTTTACGTCATCGTATTAAATAATTTTAAAGAGGATCATTTTAACATGCCACGTTCTCTTAAGAAAGGTCCTTATATTGATTTAAGTTTATTAAAAAAAGTAGAAAAATCAATCAAGAAAAACGATAAGAAACCTATAAAAACTTGGTCAAGGCGTTCAACAATATTCCCTAATATGGTTGGTTTAACAATATCTGTACACAATGGTCGTCAACATATTCCTATATTTATTACTGAAGAAATGGTAGGACATAAGTTAGGTGAATTTTCTTTGACACGAACTTATAGAGGGCATACTGCTGATAAGAAAGTAAAAAAACGTTAAAGAAAAGAGGAAATGTAAATGGAAACGTTGGCTCAACATCGTCAAGCAAAATCTTCTGCTCAAAAAGTACGTTTAATTGCAGATTTAATTCGAGGTAAAAAAGTTTCGCAAGCATTAAATATTTTAATGTATACAAAAAAAAAGGCAGCTTTTTTAGTAAAAAAAGTTTTAGAGTCAGCTATATCAAACGCAGAACATAATAATGGTGCTGATATAGATCGATTAGTAATTAAAAAAATCTTTGTTAATGAAGGTTCAACAATGAAAAGAATGATGCCACGTGCTAAAGGACGTGCAGATCGTATTTTAAAACGTACTAGTCATATTACTGTGATTGTATCTGATCATTAATATTAGGAGAAAATAATAATGGGTCAGAAAGTACATCCTAATGGAATGCGTTTAGGTATAATAAAAAAATGGAATTCAGTTTGGTTTGCTAATACTAAAGATTTTGCTGACCATTTAGATGGTGACTATAAAGTTCGTCAGTTTTTAATGAAAGAATTATCAAAAGCATCTGTGTCACGAATCATTATTGAAAGACCTGCGAAAAGCATTCGAGTTACTATTTATACAGCGAGACCAGGTATTGTTATTGGGAAAAAAGGTGAAGATGTAGAAAAATTAAGAACAACTATTGGTAAAATCACTGGTGTTCCAGTACAGATAAATATTTCTGAAGTACGAAAACCAGAACTAGATGCAAAACTTGTTTCAGATAGTATAACTTCTCAGTTAGAACGAAGAGTTATGTTTAGACGTGCAATGAAAAGATCTGTTCAAAATGCTATGCGTCAGGGTGCAAAAGGTATTAAGGTTGAGGTTAGTGGACGTTTAGGTGGGGCAGAGATAGCTCGTAGAGAATGGTATAGAGAAGGCAGAGTTCCTTTGCATACATTACGTGCAAATATTGATTATAGTATTTCAGAAGCTCATACAACATATGGTGTAATAGGTGTAAAAGTATGGATTTTTAAAGGTGAAATATTAGGTGGAATGGCAACAATTGAAAAACTAGAAAAACCTTCGATTCAAAAAAAAAAGCAAAATCGTAAACATCGCAAATAAAAAAAGAAGGCAAAGAGGGGTTGATCATGTTACAACCAAAACGTACAAAATTCCGTAAAATGCATAAAGGACGAAATCGCGGTTTAGCTTCTGGTACTGATGTTAATTTTGGTGTTTTTGGTTTAAAAGCTATTGATCGGGGACGTTTAACAGCTCGTCAAATTGAGTCTGCAAGAAGAGCTATTACTCGTTGTATCAAAAGACAAGGAAAAATGTGGATACGTATTTTCCCTGACAAACCTATTACTCAAAAACCATTAGAAGTAAGAATGGGTAAAGGAAAAGGAAATGTAGAATATTGGGTAGCTTTAGTTCAACCTGGGAAAATTCTTTATGAATTAGATGGTGTGACTGAAGAGGAATCACGTGAAGCATTTAGATTAGCAGCAGCAAAGTTACCGATTAGAACTATTTTTGTAACTAAAATGGTGATGTAATGAAAGAAATAGTTAAACTTCGAAAAAAAAGTACAAAAGATCTGAATATAGAACTTTTACAATTATTTCGAGAACAATTTAATCTTCGCATGCAATCTGTTTCTGGAAAGTTAAAACAACCTCATTTGTTGAAAAAAGTCAGACGCAATATCGCACAAGTGAAGACTTTGTTGACTGAAAAGAAAGGAAACTAAAAATGGCAAAAATTCGAACTTTGCAGGGTCGTGTTTTAAGTAATAAAATGCAAAAATCTGCTGTTGTCGTTATTGAGCGTTTTGTAAAACATGCTATTTATGGAAAATTTATCAAACGTACTACAAAACTTCATATTCATGATGAAAAAAACGAATGTTCAATTGGGGATTTAATAGAAATTAGAGAATCTCGTCCTATTTCCAAAACAAAATCTTGGATATTAGTGCGTATTGTCAAAAAAACTATTTTGTAAATTATTTAAAATAGTTTTGTATTGTTCTGTTTTCTATTAATAAATTATGTCTAATGTTATAATAAAATGTTCTTTAACTAGTATTTTCTTAATACGTTAATTAGAATAATAGAGGCATTGAAAACATGATTCAAGAACAAACAATTTTACAAGTAGCAGATAATTCTGGCGCACGTTCTGCTATGTGTATTAAAGTATTAGGTGGTTCTCATCGTCGATATGCAGGTATCGGCGATATTATTAAAATTACAATTAAAGAAGCAATACCTAGAGGAAAAGTAAAAAAAGGAGAGGTATTAAAAGCTGTAATAGTAAGAACTAAAAAAGGAGTGAGACGATCTGATGGTTCTATCATTCGTTTTGATACTAATGCTTGTGTTGTGTTAAATAATAACGAACAACCTATTGGAACTCGTATTTTTGGACCTGTTACCCGTGAACTTCGAACAGAAAAATTTATGAAAATTATTTCATTAGCTCCAGAAGTTCTTTAAAAAATATTTTAGTGTTAAAGGAATAAGATATGGCATCAAAATTACGTCGTAATGACGAAGTCATTGTATTGACTGGGAAAGATAAGGGAAAAAAAGGTGTTATCAAAAGTATTTTATCTTCAAATAAAGTAATCATAAATGGTTTAAATATGATTAAAAAACACCAAAAACCAATTCCTTCGCAAAATAGAATAGGTGGTATTATTGAAAAAGAAGCTCCTATTCAAATATCAAATATTGCTATTTTTAACCCAGAATCTAATAAATCAGATCGTGTTGGTTTTAAGTTTAAAGAAGGGAAAAAAATTCGTTTTTTTAAATCTAATGGAAAAGTTATTAAATAGTTTTTTTATAATACGAAACGGAGTAATCCCAAACGGAGTAACATAAATACAATGTCTACATTTTATAATTATTATAAATCAAAAGTCATTAAACAACTCATGCTCAAATTAAATTATACTTCTAGTATGCAGGTTCCTAGAATTGATAAAATAACTTTAAATATGGGTGTAGGTTTAGCAGCTTCTGATAAAAAAATTTTAGATAATGCTATTTTAGACTTAACAGTAATATCTGGACAAAAACCATTAGTGACTAAAGCTCGTAAATCAGTGGCAGGTTTTAAAATTCGTCAAGGTTATCCTATTGGCTGTAAAGTTACATTACGTGGTCAAAGAAAATGGGATTTTTTTGAGCGTTTAATAATTATTGCTATTCCGCGTATTCGTGATTTTCGTGGATTATCAACTAATTCTTTTGATGGAAAAGGAAATTATAGTTTAGGAATACGAGAGCAGATTATTTTTCCTGAAATTGATTATGATAAAGTTGATCGAGTACGTGGATTAGATATTACTATAACTACTACAGCTAAAAATGATAATGAAGGTCGCTTATTATTATCCTCGTTTAATTTTCCCTTTCGAAAATAGCATTAAGGTTATTCAATGGCTAAACAATCAATGAAAGCAAGAGAAGTAAAACGTATAAAATTAGCTAATAAATTTTATGCGCAACGTATTGAGTTAAAAAATATTATTTCTAATATTCATTTATCAGAAGAAAAGCGTTGGAATGCGGTTCTTAAATTACAATCTTTTCCACGTGATTCTAGTCCATCGCGTCAAAGAAATAGATGTCGTCAAACCGGACGACCTCATGCTTTTTTACGAAAATTCGGATTAAGTCGAATTAAAGTTCGAGAAGCGGCTATGAAAGGTGAAATACCTGGATTAAAAAAAGCAAGTTGGTAAAATATATTTTTTCAGATTTTGGAGTTTTAAAATGAGCATGCAAGATCCAGTATCAGATATGTTAACTCGTATTAGAAATGGTCAATTAGCTAATAAATATTCAGTAAAAATGCCTTTATCTAAATTAAAAAAATCAATTGTTATTTTATTAAAAAAAGAAGGTTTTATTAAAGATTTTAATATTACAGGAACTTCGAAATTAGAATTAGAGATATTTTTAAAATACTTTCATGGAAAACCTGTTATAGAAACAATTCAACGTGTTAGCCGTCCAAGTTTGAGAATATATAAAAAAAAGAATAAATTACCTAAAGTAATGGATAATTTAGGGATTGCTGTAATTTCTACTTCTCAAGGTATTATGACAGATCGAAAAGCTCGTAAAATAGGTTTGGGTGGTGAAATTGTTTGTTATGTATCTTAAATTATAAAATGGAGAAATAATGTCTCGTATTGCTAAACGTCCAATTTTAGTTCCTTCTAATGTTAATGTAGAATTACATGAACAAGTAATATCTATTCAAGGTAAATATGGACATCTTTCACGTACTATTCACCAATCAGTTAAAATTGAGTATCTAGAAAATAAAATTATGTTCTTTCCACGTGCAGGTTTTTCCGATAGTTGGGCCCAAGCAGGAACATCAAGAGCTTTAGTAAACTCTATGATTATAGGTGTTTCTGAAAAATTTACTAAAAAATTACAACTTTCTGGAGTTGGATACAGAGTTTCAATGGCGAAAAACAATGTAATTAGCATGTCATTAGGTTATTCTCATCCTATTACTTATTCTTTACCTCAAGGTATTAGTATAGAGAATCCTTCTCCTGCAGAAATAATAGTTAAAGGGATAGATAAACAATTAGTTGGACAAATCGCTGCTAATTTACGTGCTTATCGTGTTCCAGAACCTTATAAAGGAAAGGGTATTCGTTATTCGAATGAGATTATACGAATAAAAGAGGCGAAAAAGAAATAATATGATTATTATAAGTAAAAACAAAATTTTTAGTCGTATACGCAGATCTATGAAAACACGTTGTAAAATCAAAGAACTAGGTGCAACTCGATTAGTTGTACACCGTACTTCTCGTCATATATATGCCCAAATCATTTCTTCTGAAGATTCCAAAGTTTTAGTATTTGCTTCAACTTTAGAAAAAAAGATAAGCTGTACTTTAAAATATACAGGTAATAAAGAAGCGGCAAAAGTAATAGGGAAGATTATTGCCGAAAGAGCCTTATCAAAAGGAATATGTAATGTTTCTTTTGATCGATCTGGTTTTAAATATCATGGTCGTATAAAACAATTAGCAAAATCCGCTCGTGAAGTTGGACTTAATTTTTAAGGTGAAAAATACAGTATGGCTAACATTGATAAAAAAAATAATAGTGATTTACAAGAAAAATTAATTACAGTAAATCGGGTATCAAAAACTGTAAAAGGTGGTCGTATATTTTCTTTTACAGCATTAACTGTAGTAGGAAATGGGAATGGTCGAGTTGGATTTGGTTATGGAAAAGCTCGTGAAGTTCCTGCTGCTATTCAAAAAGCCATGGAAAAAGCTAGACGTAATATGATTACTATTCCACTTATAAATAAAACTTTACAACATTCTTTAAAAGGGACTCACACTGGATCAAAAATTTTTATGAAACCAGCTTCTGATGGAACTGGTATTATTGCAGGTGGTGCTATGCGAGCAGTTTTAGAAGTAGCAGGAGTACATAATGTATTAGCTAAAACTTATGGTTCTACTAATCCAATCAATGTTGTTCGAGCTACTATCAATGGTCTAATGCATATGAAATCTCCAGAAATGATAGCAGCTAAGAGAAATAAACAAATTGAAGAGATATTAGGATAAATTTTATTTCATGAAAAATATAAAAATCACTCAAATAAAAAGTGCTATAGGAAGATTGCCTAAACATAGAAAAACACTAATTGGTCTTGGATTACGTTATATTGGACACACTGTAATACGTGAAAATACAGCCGCAATTCAAGGTATGATAAGAAAAATTTCTTATATTTTAAAAATACAAGAGGAATAAATAATGTATTTGAACACTATTTCTCCAGCATATGGAGCAAAACAAGACAGAAAAAGAAAAGGAAGAGGCATTGGTTCTGGATTAGGAAAAACTGCAGGTAGAGGTCATAAAGGTCAAAAATCTAGATCAGGTAGTAGCATTCGTCGTGGTTTTGAAGGAGGTCAGATGCCTTTATATAGAAGACTTCCTAAATTTGGTTTTAATTCTCGAAAAAAAAATAGTACTTCTGAAGTACGTTTGACAGATATATCAAATTTATCTACAAATATTATTGATCTCAATATATTAAAGAAAGAGAAAATTGTTAAAAAAAATGTTAAACAAGCAAAGATTATTTTGACAGGAAAATTAAAACTTTCTTTAATTATACGAGGTTTGTCTGTGACTAAAGGTGCTCGTATGGAAATAGAACGTTCTGGTGGTAAAATTGAAGGATAAGCAATAAAAAAATGGTAAAACAATTAGCGTTAAATTTTAAAAATACTAAAAAAAACTTTTGTGAACTAAAACAAAGAATTGTCTTTTTAATTATAGCTATAATTGTATTTCGTATTGGTTCTTTTATTCCAATTCCTGGAATTGATACTACAATTTTATCTAAAATATTAAATGAACAAAAAGGTACTATCGTTGATATGTTTAATATGTTTTCTGGTGGTGCGTTAAGTCGAGCTTCTATTTTTTCTTTAGGTATAATGCCGTATATATCAGCTTCTATTATTATTCAATTGTTAACATTAGTACATCCAACTTTATCTGAAATTAAGAAAGAAGGAGAATCTGGACGTCATAAGATAAATCAGTATACTAGATATGCTACTTTAATATTATCTTTATTACAATCTATTGGAATTGCTACAAGTTTACCGAATTTTTCAGGTATGCATACTATTATAATAAATCTTGATTACTATTTTTATTTAACGGCAATTGTTAGTTTAGTTACGGGTACTATGTTTTTAATGTGGCTAGGTGAATTAATTACAGAATGTGGTATTGGAAATGGAATTTCAATTATTATTTTTGTTGGAATTATAGCAGGTTTGCCAGCATCGATAAGTAATACTATTGAACAGACTAGACAAGGAAATTTACATTTTTTATTTTTTTTATTTATTTTATTATTAATGTTTTTAGTTGTTTTTCTTGTGGTTTTTATTGAACGAGCACAAAGAAAAATTGTTGTACATTACGCTCATCGTCAACGTGGTCGACGTATTTATTCTGCTCAAAATACTCATTTGCCTTTAAAGATTAATATGTCAGGTGTAATACCTGCTATTTTTGCATCTAGTGTACTTCTTTTTCCAATTACGATTATATCATGGTTTAACTTAAGTCATCAATGGAATTTTTTAAACGTTATTTCTCTTTATTTACAACCTAATCATCCTTTATATTTAGTTTTATATGTATCTGCAATAGTATTTTTTTGTTTTTTTTATACAGGATTAGTGTTTAATCCTCGTGAAACAGCTGATAACCTAAAGAAGTCAGGTGCTTTTATTGCAGGAATTAGGCCTGGTGAACAAACTACTAAATATATTAATAAAATTATGTTAAGACTGACATTTTTTGGTTCTTTTTATATTACTTTTATTTGTTTGATGCCAGAATTTATGAAAACTTTCATGAATGTTCCATTTTATTTTGGTGGTACTTCCTTACTGATTGTTGTTGTTGTTATTATAGATTTTATTAGTCAAATTCAAACATTGATGATGTCGAATCAATACGATTCTATATTAAAAAAATCTAATTTGAGTTAAAAAAGTAAAACACTTAAAAAGAATATTAAAGGAAATTATAATGAAAGTACAAGCTTCTGTAAAAACACTATGTAGAAATTGTAAAATTATACGAAGACATAATGTTGTACGAGTGATTTGTAGTAACAACCCAAAGCATAAACAACGTCAAGGTTAATTTTTATCCGATTGAAATTAGTTTTTTGTATAATTTTTTAAAAAAATATTTTTCATAAGATATTGATCTATGATCAATACATGAGGTTTTAGAATATGGCACGTATTGCAGGCATTAACATCCCAGAAAATAAACATACTGTAATTGCATTAACCGCAATATACGGAATTGGAAAAAAACGTTCTAAACTTATTTGTTCTATTGTAAAAATTTCTGAAAATTCTAAAATCACAGATTTGAATGAAGAACAAATTGAATTATTAAGGATTAATGTTGCGAAATATGTTATTGAAGGTGATTTACGGAGAGAAAAAACTTTAAATATTAAACGTTTAATTGATCTTGGTTGTTATCGTGGTTTACGTCATCGAAGACATCTTCCAGTGCATGGACAGAGGACGAAAACTAATGCTAGAACTTGTAAAGGTCCTAGAAAACCAATAAAAAAATAATTTAGGTAATTTTCATAATGGCAAAAAATTCAGTAATTCGTACACGGAAACGTGTAAAAAAACAAATTTTAGATGGTATAGCACATATTCATGCTTCTTTTAATAATACCATTGTAACTATTACAGATAGACAAGGAAATTCTTTAGGTTGGGCTACTTCTGGTGGTTCTGGTTTTAGAGGTTCTCGTAAATCCACTCCCTTTGCGGCACAAATTGCAGCAGAACGATGTGCTGAAATTGTAAAAGACTATGGTATAAAAAATCTAGAAGTTATGGTGAAAGGGCCTGGTCCAGGAAGAGAATCGACTATTCGAGCATTAAACGCTGCTGGATTTCGTATTACAAATATAACTGATGTAACACCAATTCCTCATAATGGATGTCGTCCACCTAAAAAACGTCGTGTGTAACTTTTTTAGCAAGTATTGGAGAATAAAATGGCGAAATATTTAGGTCCAAAATTAAAATTAAGTCGACGTGAAGGAACTGATTTGTTTTTAAAGTCAGGTCTTCGTGCAATAGAATCAAAATGTAAACTAGAGCAACCTCCTGGACAACATGGAATTCGAAAACCTAGATTATCTGATTATGCCACTCAATTACGTGAAAAACAAAAAGTTCGTCGTTTATATGGCGTTTTAGAACGTCAGTTTAAGATATATTATAAACTTGCAGTTAGTTTAAAGGGAAATACTGGCGCTAATTTGTTACAGTTATTAGAAAGTAGATTAGATAATGTAGTGTATCGAATGGGATTTGGTTGTACACGCGCTGAATCAAGACAATTAATCAATCATAAATCTATTATGGTAAATGATAAAATTGTCAATATAGCTTCATATCAAATATCTCCTAATGATCGCGTGTCAGTCAGAAGTAAATCTAAAAATCAATCACGTATAAAAGCGTCATTAATACTGGTTGAACAAAGAGAAAAACCAATTTGGTTAGAAGTTGATCCGACTAAAATGGAAGGTATATTTAAAAGATTTCCTGAACGTTCTGATTTATCTGCAGAGATCAATGAACACTTGATTGTTGAACTTTATTCTAAATAGTAAAGTTTAATATTAAATAGAGGATTATATGCAGAATGCTATTATAGGTCTTTTGAAACCCCGACTTGTAGATATCGAACAAATTAGTACGACTCATACGAAAGTAACTTTAGAACCATTAGAAAGAGGATTTGGTCATACACTTGGCAATGCATTACGAAGAATTCTTCTTTCTTCTATGCCTGGATGTGCTGTAACTGAAGTTGAAATTGACGGCGTGCTTCATGAATATAGTACCAAAGAGGGTATACAAGAAGATATTTTAGAAATATTATTAAATTTAAAAAGATTAGCTGTTAAAGTATATGGAAAAGACGAAGTTTTTCTTACATTAAAAAAATCTGGTATTGGTTGTGTTACAGCTGCAGATATTATGCATGACGGAGATGTAGAAATTATTAATCCAGAACATATAATTTGTCATTTAACTTATGAAAAAGCTTCTATTGAAATGCGAATAAAAGTACAACGTGGTAGAGGTTATATTCCAGCGTCTTCTAGGGTTCATATAGAAGATAGTTCACGTCCTATTGGTTGTTTATTAGTAGATGCTTGCTATAGTCCAATAGATCGAATTTCTTATAATGTAGAAGCTGCTCGTGTAGAACAAAGAACAGATTTAGATAAGTTAATCATTGAAATGGAAACAAATGGTACTATTGATCCAGAAGAAGCAATTCGTCGAGCTGCTACTATTTTAGCAGAACAATTAGAAGCATTCGTTGATTTAAGAGATGTTCGTGAACCTGAAATAAAAGAAGTAAAACCTGAATTCGAACCTATTTTATTACGTCCTGTAGATGATTTAGAACTAACAGTAAGATCTGCTAATTGTCTTAAAGCTGAAGCAATACATTATATTGGTGATTTAGTACAAAGAACTGAAGTAGAGCTTTTAAAAACACCTAATTTAGGAAAGAAGTCTTTAACTGAAATTAAAGATATACTAGCTTCTCGAAATTTATCTCTTGGAATGAGATTAGAAAATTGGCCGCCATCAAGTATTTTAGATGAATAATTTTATATATTTTAAAGATATTTTTATATAAAGGACAAATCTATGCGTCATAGAAAAAGAGGTCGACAATTAAGTCGTAATCGTAGTCATCTCAATGCTATGCTGAAAAATATGACATGTTCACTTTTTTTACATGAGATTATTAAAACTACACTTGCAAAAGCAAAAGAATTAAGGCGCGTTGCAGAACCTATCATAACTTTATCTAAAGTAGATACTATTGCACATAGACGATTAGTATTTTCTCGTATTCGTGATAATGAAATAGTAGCAAAATTATTTAAAACATTAGGTCCTAGTTTTATTAGTAGATCAGGTGGTTATACACGTATTTTAAAATGTGGTTTTAGATCAGGTGATAAAGCTCCTATGGCTTATATTGAATTAGTTGATCGTGTGAAAAAAACCAAAAAAGAAGTTATTGCAAAAAAATAAAAAATTTTTTTCTAAAGCAAACGGAAAATTACCGTTTGCTATTTTTTTGTTGACATGTATTTTTAAAAAAATCAAAAAGTTATTTTATATAATCATACCAATTCTAAAGAAATTGTTTTTTGAAAAAAATATATTTTTTACATCCATAATCTTTTTTCCAGGAAATTGTAATTTTTGAATATTTAGTATTTTATCGGATGTATTTATTTGAATTCCATGTTTATTAAAAAATAAAATTTCTCCTATTTTTAAATTAGGTTTAGAACTGAAAATAACTTCTGCCTCCCATACTTTTATTATTTTATTATTGATAATAAAATGACAAACAGGCCATGGATTGAATGCTCGTATTAAACGTTCTAATTTAATTGCTTTTGAATTCCAGTTTAACAAACCGTCTTTTTTATAAATTTTTTTTGATAAAATTGCATATTTTTCATTTTGTTTTTTTTCAATAATTATATCTTGAGAAATTTTTGTTAAAACATCTGATAATGCTTGCACTCCAATTTTCATTAATTTATATGATAAACTTTGAGATGTATCTTTTAAAGATATATTACATTCAATAGAATGTAGTATATTACCAGCATCGACTTTTTCATTCATTTTAATTATACTAATACCTGTTTTTTTATCACCATATAAAATTGATGATTGAATAGGAGTTGGTCCTCTCCATCTTGGTAATAGTGAAGCATGAACATTAATACATCCTTTTGGAAACATTGTTAAAATTTCTTTTGGTATTATTTTCCCATAGGATACTACAATCATTATATCTGCATGGAGTTTTAACAGTGTTTCTCGAAATATTTTATCATGTAAATTTGAAGGTTGTAAAACAGGAATATGCTTTTTTATAGACATTTTTTTTACAGGAGAAAAAGTAATTTTTTGTCCTCTACCAGAAGGAAGATCTGGTTTTGTAATGACTGATACTATCGATTGTGATGAATCGATTAACATTTTTAGATGTTCGGCAGAAAAATATTCTGTTCCAGCAAAAATAATTTTTAGTTTTTTCAAATTTATATTATTCCTTTAATAAATTTTTTTGTTTTTTAATTTTTTTAAATTTTTTTTCAATTCTATCTTGTTTAAATTTTGATAAATAATCAATAAACAATCTTCCATGAAGATGATCTATTTCATGTTGTATGCAAATTGAAACTATTGATTTTGCTTCTATTTCTATTGCTTTTCCATATATGTTAATGGCTCTTACCTTTATATAATTTGATCTAGGAACAGTAGCACGATACTTTGGAATTGATAAGCATCCTTCTTCAATACTAATATGACCTTTTTTTTTGACAATCACTGGGTTAATCAGTATCAAATTATCTTTTTGTTCTTCCATTTTTTTAACTACGACAATTTGTAATTGAATATTTACTTGAGTTGCAGCTAAACCAATTCCTTCTTCTTGATGCATTGTATCAATCATGTTATTTACAATATGCTTGATTGTTGTATCGATTTTTTTTACGGGTTTGGCTATGAGCCTTAAACGCTTATCTGGATAATATAATATTTTTAGAAAAGACATAGATTTAAATTTAAAATTCTTGAATTTTATATATTAGTATAGACTTTTTTATTATAATTAAAAGTTTACTTTGATTATTTTTATAAAATTTTTAATGTAATCTATTAAAAAGTATATTATAAATTTTTTTATATTATTTATATATTTATAAAAGTTATAATAAGTTTATATATATTTAAAATACATTGCTAAATATTTAAATTTTTTAATATCTGATTGAGGATATAATGTTTAATGTATTAATATACTTATTTGAAACTTATGTATATAGTAAACCTAAAATTTCTATTGATTATGATAATTTGACAAAAGATTTATCAAATGCAGGATTTCAAAAAAGAGATATTTATAATGCTTTATGTTGGTTGAAAAAATTATCTTGTTATAAAAAAAATATTATTTCATCTATTAATTTGCTATCAAAACAAATGTCTATTCGAATTTATACTCAAGAAGAATCGTTTAAATTAAATTCTGATTGTCGTGGTTTTATACTTTTTTTGGAACAATTAGAAATATTAACATTAGATACACGTGAAATTATTATTGATAGAATTATGGAATTAGATGTGAATGAAATAAATTTAGAAGATTTAAAATGGATTATATTAATAATATTGTTTACAATTCCTGGATGCGAGATAGTTTATAAAAAATTAGAAAATTTATTATTTAACTTTAAGGAAGAAATTATACATTAAATATTTTTTCTTTTTATAGAAAGAAAACATAATATTTGATAGTGAGAAAAGATTAATGAGTAAAAAGCATTTTTTAAATTCACTTTTATTTTGTATAAAAGTGTTACGAAGTAAAAATGTAATTGCATATCCTACTGAGTCTATGTTTGGATTAGGTTGTGATCCTAATAGTAAAGAAGCAACAATAAAACTATTAAATTTAAAAAAAAGAAATATAGAAAAAGGACTTATATTAGTAGCTTCAAATTTTAATCAAATTAAAATGTATATTAATGAGAATGTTTTATCTAAAGAACAAAAGAAAAAAATCTTTTCATTTTGGCCAGGACCGTTTACTTTCTTACTTCCAGCAAGTTCAAAGGCTCCTTTTTGGATAACAGGTAAATTTAATACTATAGCTGTACGCATCAGTGCGCATATAAGTATAATAAAATTATGTAATACTTTTGGTAATGCCATAGTTTCTACAAGTGCGAATGTTACCAATATGGCTCCTAGTATTACATCTGAACAAGTTTTTGAATATTTTGGTAGAGATTTTCCACTATTACATGGAGAAATAGGTATAGAAAAAAATCCTTCTAAGATTATTAATATTATTAATGGAAGGTTAATTCGCTATGCTTAAATGTAACAATTTTAATTATGCTTTATTTGGAAATCCAATTGATCACAGTAAATCACCTGAAATTCATAGTTTTTTTTCTAATCAAACAGGTATTTTTCATAATTATAAATCTATAAATATTCCATTAGGTGAATTTTTTTATTATGTAAGTGAATTTTTTAAAAAAAATGGTAAAGGAGCAAATATTACCGCACCATTTAAGCAAGAAGCTTATTTATTCGCTGATCAATTAACTGAAAGAGCTAAAATTGCTCAATCTGTTAATACATTAAAAAAAGTAGATAATAAATACATTTTAGGAGACAATACAGATGGAATTGGATTGTTATCTGATTTAATTAGATTAAATTTTATAAAAAAAAAATCTTTAGTATTAATACTTGGTGCTGGTGGAGCGGTGAGAGGTATTCTTTACCCCTTATTATCGTTTGGATGTTCAATTTTTATTTTAAACAGAACTTTGTCGAATGCTGAAAAGCTAGTTTTACAATTTAATAAATATGGAATAATTAATGTATTTAATAAGAACTTGCTGAAAAAAAAACATTTTGATTTAATTATTAATGCCACATCAAAACATGATCAAAGTAATAAAAATATTATAGACTTATCTTTAATTTCAAATAAAACTTGTTTTTATGATATGAATTATACGAAAAGTATATCTTGTTTAAATACATATGTTAAAAAAAAATCTAATATTTTTTCTAATGGTATAGGAATGTTGGTATTTCAAGCTGCGAATTCTTTTTTTTTATGGCATAATATTTATCCAAAAACAGATTCTATTATAGATATTTTAAAAGATAATATTAAATAAGAACAAGTAATTTTTTTATATTATCTTTATCTTTTTGAAATTTTTATTAATAATGAAGAAAATACTTGACTCTTTTTTTTCGATCTGTATTATTTATCTTATTGTTTATAAAAAAAA
>NZ_CP034870.1:537769-543777 GCF_005081185.1 Buchnera aphidicola (Lipaphis pseudobrassicae) | reverse complement strand
AAAAAAAACTATTTTTTTATTATTAAAAATGTCCCCTTCGTCTAGAGGTCTAGGACACCGCCCTTTCACGGCGGCAACAGGGGTTCAAATCCCCTAGGGGACGATAAAAAAATATAAAATAATATGTACTAATTAAAATTAATGTGTTATGCTAAATCATAACTCTTTAAAAAAGTTTAAAATATAAAAAAAGCTCTTTAAAAATTCGGAAAACAAGCATAAATAACTTATTTTTTAAAACACCTGTGGGTTGTAAGGTTAAGCAAATAAGCGTACATGGTGAATGCCTTGGCAGTCAGAGGCGAAGAAGGACGTGCTAATCTGCGAAAAGCGTCGGTAAGCTGATATGAAGCGCAATAACCGTCGATTTCCGAATGGGGAAACCCGATGTAAATCAATACATCATTATTAACTAAATAAAATAAGTTAATAAAGCAAACCAAGGGAACTGAAACATCTAAGTACCTTGAGGAAAAGAAATCAACCGAGATTCCCTTAGTAGTGGCGAGCGAAAAGGGAACAGCCTAGAACTATAATCAATAAAAGTTATAGTAGAATGATTTGGAAAATTCAGCGATACAAGGTGATAGCCCTGTATATAAAATAACTTTTATTGTGGGTTCAAAAAGTAGAACGGGACACGAGAAATCCTGTTTGAATACGGGGGGACCATCCTCCAAGGCTAAATACTCCTGACTGACCGATAGTGAACTAGTACCGTAAGGGAAAGGCGAAAAGAACCCCGGCAAGGGGAGTGAAATAGAACCTGAAACCGTGTACGTACAAGCAGTGGAAGCATTTTTTAAATAAATTTGTGACTGCGTACCTTTTGTATAATGGGTCAGCGACTTGTACTCTGTAGCAAGGTTAACCAAATAGGGGAGCCGAAGGGAAACCGAGTCCTAAATAGGCGTTAAGTTTCAGGGTACAGACCCGAAACCCGGTGATCTAGCCACGGGCAGGTTGAAGGTTAGGTAAAACTAACTGGAGGACCGAACCGACTGATGTTGAAAAATCAGCGGATGACCTATGGCTAGGGGTGAAAGGCCAATCAAACCGGGAGATAGCTGGTTCTCCCCGAAAGCTATTTAGGTAGCGCCTCGTGAATTCATCTACGGGGGTAGAGCACTGTTTCGGCTAGGGGGCCATCCCGGCTTACCAATCCGATGCAAACTCCGAATACCGTAGAATGCTATCACGGGAGACACACAGCGGGTGCTAACGTTCGTTGTGGAAAGGGAAACAACCCAGACCGCCAGCTAAGGTCCCAAAATCATAGTTAAGTGGGAAACGATGTGGGAAGGCATAAACAGCCAGGATGTTGGCTTAGAAGCAGCCATCATTTAAAGAAAGCGTAATAGCTCACTGGTCAAGTCGGCCTGCGCGGAAGATGTAACGGGGCTCAAACTATGTACCGAAGCTGCGGCAGCATAAATACTTATTTATTGCTGGGTAGGGGAGCGTTCTGTAAGCCAATGAAGATATATTGTAAAATATGTTGGAGGTATCAGAAGTGCGAATGCTGACATGAGTAACGATAAAGCAGGTAAAAAACCTGCTCGCTGAAAAACCAAGGTTTCCTGTCCAACGTTAATCGGGGCAGGGTAAGCCGACCCCTAAGGCGAGGCTGAAAAGCGTAGTCGATGGACAACAGGTTAATATTCCTGTGCTTAATATTACTGCGAAGTGGGGACGAAGAAGGTTAGATTATCCAGGCGACGGTTGTCCTGGTTTAAATGTGTAGGTATGATAATTAGGCAAATCCGATTATCTTTAATCTGAGGCATGATGACGAATCACTAAGGTGATGAAGTAATTAATACCACGCTTCCAAGAAAAGCCTCTAAGCATCAAGTAAAATTAAATCGTACCCTAAACCGACACAGGTGGTTAAGTAGAGAATACTAAAGCGCTTGAGAGAACCCAGGTGAAGGAACTAGGCAAAATAGTGCCGTAACTTCGGGAGAAGGCACGCTAGTATTAAGCGAAAGGATTTACTCCTCTAACTGAAACTAGTCGAAGATACCAGCTGGCTGCAACTGTTTATTAAAAACACAGCACTGTGCAAACACGAAAGTGGAAGTATACGGTGTGACGCCTGCCCGGTGCCGGAAGGTTAATCGAAAGAGTCAAAGGAAACTTAAAGCTCTAGACTGAAGCCCCGGTAAACGGCGGCCGTAACTATAACGGTCCTAAGGTAGCGAAATTCCTTGTCGGGTAAGTTCCGACCTGCACGAATGGCGTAATGATGGCCAGGCTGTCTCCACCTGGGACTCAGTGAAATTGAAATTGCTGTGAAGATGCAGTATACCCGCGGCAAGACGGAAAGACCCCGTGAACCTTTACTATAGCTTGACACTGAATTCTAAATTTTAATGTGTAGGATAGGTGGGAGGCTATGAAATTAAAACGCCAGTTTTAATGGAGCCAAACTTGAAATACCACCCTTTAAAATTCGGTATTCTAACCTAGTGCCGTAATCCGGTACAGAGACAGTGTCTGGTGGGTAGTTTGACTGGGGCGGTCTCCTCCCAAAGAGTAACGGAGGAGTACGAAGATTGGCTAATCACGGTCGGACATCGTGAAGTTAGTGTAAAGGCATAAGCCAGTTTGACTGTGAGCGTGATAACGCAAGCAGATGCGAAAGCAGGTCTTAGTGATCCGGTGGTTCTGTATGGAAGGGCCATCGCTCAACAGATAAAAGGTACTCCGGGGATAACAGGCTGATACCGCCCAAGAGTTCATATCGACGGCGGTGTTTGGCACCTCGATGTCGGCTCATCACATCCTGGGGCTGAAGCAGGTCCCAAGGGTATGGCTGTTCGCCATTTAAAGTGGTACGCGAGCTGGGTTTAGAACGTCGTGAGACAGTTCGGTCCCTATCTGCCGTGGGCGTTGGAAGATTGAGGGGAGCTGCTTCTAGTACGAGAGGACCGAAGTGGACGCATCACTGGTGTTCGGGTTGTCATGCCAATGGCATTGCCCGGTAGCTAAATGCGGAAAAGATAAGCGCTGAACGCATATAAGCACGAAACTTGCCCCAAGATAAGTCTTCCCTGAAACAGAAATGTTTACTGAAGGGACGTTGAAGACTACAACGTTGATAGGCTAGATGTGTAAGCATAGCAATATGTTGAGCTAACTAGTACTAATGACCCAAGAGGCTTAACCTTACAACACCAGAGGTGTTTTTAAAATAAATTTAATAAAAAGCTTGTTTTACTGAATTAATTATTATGTTTTAATAACACAATTTTATTAAAAAGCCTGGTAAAAATAGTGTAGTGGTACCACCTGAATCCATTCCGAACTCAGAAGTGAAACGCTTCAACGCCAATGGTAGTACGGGGTCTCCCCGTGTAAGAGTAGGTAAAGCCAGGCAAAAAAAACCCGAAATTTTTTTCGGGTTTTTTTGTATTTGAAATAAGTTACTTTCTAGATAACAATAAATCTATATGTTAATCTATTTAGGATCTAAATTGTTTTATCGTGATTTTTATTATTATTTTTTAGAATAATAAAATAATTAATGATTAATTTTTTTTCATTTAGTATATTTTTTCAAGTGAAGGTAATATAGATGTCCAAGATCAAAGGTAATGTTAAATGGTTTAATGAATCTAAAGGTTTTGGTTTCATTACTCCAGAAGATGGTAGTAAAGACGTTTTTGTTCATTTTTCAGCAATACAAAGTAATGGATTTAAAACTTTAGCAGAAGGTCAAAGTGTTGAGTTTGAAATTACTGAAGGAGCAAAAGGACCTTCTGCAGCTAATGTAATTAGTTTATAAAGTAATTTGATGTGTTTTAAAAAAATATAATATCAATATATTTTTTATAGTACGGCTCTTTATCAGGGCTGTACTACATTAAAAAAATGTAATTTATTTATAAAACCATTCTAACTATATTAATTTTACTAATTTCATGATATAAGATTTCAATCTGCTCAAAATTTTTAGCACATATTGTAATTGAAACTGAAAGATAATTTCCTCTGTTACTTGATTTTACTTGAGGTGTATAGTCTCCAGGAATTTGTGTTTGAATAACTTTAATTATTTGGTCAATAAGCTCAGGTTGTGCTAAACCGATAATCTTATAGGTAAAAAAACAAGGGAATTTTAACATTTCTTTCAATTTTTTTTTCATTATTAATTCCTGATTTGTTTTTTGCAATAAAATATTCTATTATTTTTGTATTTTAAATTTTAAAAATATTTTTTTTATATATTTTATATTAAAGTGTTTTTTAATATTTTCGATAAGTAAATAGTTTATGATTTTATCATATTGAGAATATAGAAAATAACATATTTTACGTTATTTTCTTTAAGAATTTTTTTAGAGGATATGGATAATGCTAAAAATTTTTAATACTCTAACTAAAAAAAAAGAAATTTTTCAACCTATTAATAAAAACCAAGTAAATCTATATGTATGTGGTGTAACTGTATATGATTTTTGTCATATTGGTCACGGTCGTACGTTTGTTATTTTTGATATGATATCTCGTTATTTACGATTGTGCGATTTTAAGGTTCAGTATATTCGAAATATTACTGATATTGATGATAAAATTATTTTAAAATCAATTAAAGAAAAAATAAGTATTAATACCTTAACTACTAATATGATAGATAAAATGCATCAAGATTTTTCTCGATTAGGTATTTTGCCTCCTGATAAAGAGCCTCGTGTTACAGATCATATTGATGATATTATTAAAATAATAATGAAATTAATTCAAAAAAAACATGCATATGTTAATCAAAATGGAGATGTTTTTTTTTCGGTAAATAGTTATTGTGATTATGGTGTTTTATCCGGTCAATCTATAAATTCATTACAATCTGGTTTAAGAGTTCCTTTAAATAGTACTAAAAAAAATACGTTAGATTTTTTACTTTGGAAATCAGCTAAAACAAATGAATGTTTTTGGAATTCTCCTTGGGGTAAAGGTCGTCCTGGTTGGCATATTGAATGTAGTGCTATTAATCAAGTTTTTTTTCAGAATTCTATTGATATTCATGGAGGTGGTTCCGATCTTATTTTTCCTCATCATGAAAACGAAAGATCTCAATCTGTATGTTGTAATAATAAATTTATAGTAAATGTTTGGATGCACACAGGAGTAGTAATTACAAATAACCAAAAAATATCTAAATCTTTAGGTAATGTTGTTCTTTTAAGAGAAGTATTAAACGATTATAATTCTGAAGTTTTACGTTATTTTTTTCTATCAACTCATTATCGTCATCCTATGAATTATAGTATTACAAGTTTACAACAATCATATATATCATTAAAATATCTATATACGTCATTATATAATACTAATCCTATTTCTAATATTGAAGAAGGTATGGATTTTGAAAGTGAATTTTATAAATCTATGAATGATGATTTTAATATACCTAAAGTATTTTCTATATTTTTTAATATAGCTAAAATAATTAATTTTTTTAAAACAAAAAATGTACTAAAAGCAAATAAATTTGCTTTTAGATTAAAATATTTAGGAAATTTGTTAGGTTTTTTATCACAACCACCTAAAGATTTTTTACAGAATAAACATACTTTAAAAAAATCCATTATTGAAAAAATAGAAAAATTAATAAAAAAAAGAAATATAGCAAGAAAATTTAAATTATGGAAAGAAGCAGACGATATAAGAAACGAGTTAATATCTTTAGATATAATCTTAGAAGATTTACCTGATAGAACAATATGGCGAAAAAAATAAAAAATTTTTTAAGGATGATAATGTTTTTCACAAGCTTCTAATGTATTTTGAAGTAACATTGCTACAGTCATAGGTCCAACACCTCCGGGAACAGGAGTTATATAAGACGCTTTTAAATATGCTGTTTTAAAATCTACATCACCTACTATTTCTCCACTTTCTAATCGATTAATACCAACGTCTATAACTATAGAACCATTTTTAATCCATTCTCCTTTTAAAAAATTTGGTTTTCCTACAGCTACAATTAACAAATCAGCATT
>NZ_CP034870.1:531779-537744 GCF_005081185.1 Buchnera aphidicola (Lipaphis pseudobrassicae) | reverse complement strand
ACCATTACTGCATTTAGCCCATAAGTTTGAATATTATTATATTTTAACATTGCTATAATACCCCTAGGTGTACATGCCCTTAGTCTTGGTGTTCTCTGACATAAAGAACCAGTATTGTAAGGATGAAATCCATCTACATCTTTTTTTGGATCAATACTATGTAATATTTTGACTTGATTTATATGTTTAGGAAGGGGAAGTTGTATTAAAATACCGTCTATTTTTTTATTATTATTTAATTTATTAATTAAATTTAATACTTCTACTTCGTTAACGTTATCAGGAAAAGTCCAGCATTCTGAAAAAAAACCAACGTTTTTACATGCTATTTTTTTTTTATTCACATAAATTTGAGAAGGTATATTAGTTCCAATTAAGATCATAGCTAATCCTGGAATTTTTTTTCCATTTTTTTTTCTTTGATTTACTCTTTTAAGAATATTTGATTGTATTTTATTTGCTATTTTATTACCATCTATAATTATTGCTGACATGGTTAAATAACTCGATTAATTTATTTTTAAACAATTGAATATTATATATTAAAATAATTTTACAACAAATATAAAAAATATAAAATTTAATAATATTAATAGCAATTTAGTTGCATGTATATTATACTAATATTAAATTTTTTAATTTAATATATTTTATGCGTTCTTAGCTCAGATGGATAGAGCAACGGCCTTCTAAGCCGTAGGTCACAGGTTCAAATCCTGTAGAACGCAAAAAAGTTATTTTTTTAAACAAATAATTATCTATTATTTTTTAATATACTTTTTATTTTATTTTTAATATTTATAAGAGAATCTGCAGCATCAATTTCAAGAAATTGTAATTTTTCTTTTAACGCTTGATTTAAATAATATTTTTTTAACGGATAAGTTATTTTTTCGTATTCTTTTAATCTATTTTTTATAGTTTCTGTTTTATCATCTTCTCTTAAAACCAAAGAATCTCCGGTAATATCATCTATATTATTAATTTTTGGTGGATTGAATTTTATATGATAAATTCGTCCTGATTGAGGATGTATTCTTCTTCCAGATATACGATCTAGTATTTTTTCATGAGACATAACAAAATTTAATACATAATCTACAGTAATTTTACTTTCAGATAAATAATACGCTTGCTCAATACTTCTTGGAAATCCATCTAATAAAAAACCATTACTACAATCTTTTTTTTTAATTCTATTTTTTATTAAATCACATACAATTTTATCTGAAACTAATTTCCCTTTTTTAATTTGACTTTGTATAAATTGACTCATTTTAGTTTCTAAAGTAATACTTTCTCTTAACATATCACCTGTAGATATTTTTGGGATATTGTATTCTTCTGAAATAAATTTTCCTTGTGTTCCTTTTCCTGTACCAGGTGCACCTAGTAAAATAATACGCATGATATTTTTTCTTAGTATAATTAATATGTATAAGTTAATTAAAGATTACTACTATTATAAGTAGTAATCGTAAAATTCGTTTTATTTAAGAAGTAATTTATTCATTCTAGATATAAATTTATGTGGATTTTCTAAGTTTCCTTTTTCGGCTAAAAATGCTTGATCTAGTAATAATTTGATCCATTCTTCAAATTCTATTTCGTTGTTTATTAAACATATTTTTTTTATTAATAAATGTTTTGGATTAATTTCAAATATATATTTTAATTCTGGTATAGACTGTCCTGCTGCAGAAAATAATTTAGCCATTTGCGTAGTCATTTCATTGGAATCACTAAGAAGAACGCATGGTGTTTCTGTTAATCGATAAGTTAATCTTACATCTTTTACTTTATTTCCGAGAAGATTTTTAACTTTTTTTAAAAAGTTGATCATTTCCTTTGATAATTCATTATTTTTTATTTTTTTTTCTTCTGTTAGTTGATTAAGTGAAGTGTCTTCTTTGCTAATAGATTGAAATTTTTTCCCTTCAAATTCAACAAGGTAGTTCATCATCCATTCATCTATACGATCTGATAACAACAAGACATCTATATTATTTTTTTTAAATAATTCTAAATGTGGACTATTTTTTGCTGATATGTAACTATCTGCAGTAATATAGTATATTTTTTCTTGTTTTTCGTTCATATTAGATACGTATTCTTTTAAAGATAACGTTTGTTCTGAACTGTTGTTTTTAATAGATGTAAAACGTAAAAGATTAGTAATTTTTGATAAATTTTCACTATCTTCTGCAGGACCTTCTTTTAGAATAAGTCCAAATTGATTCCAGAAAGTATGATATTTTTTATTAGAATTCTTTGATAGTGTTTCTAACATTTTTAAAGATCTTTTTGTTAATGATTTTTTTATATTGTTGGTAATAGAATTATCCTGTAATATCTCACGAGATATATTTAAAGGTAAATCACTAGAATCTATCAATCCTCTTATAAAACGAAGATAATTAGGAAGGAATTTTTGAGAATTGTCCATTATGAAAACACGTTTTACATATAGTTTTAAACCATGTTTATTTTCTCTATTCCATATATCCCAAGCTGCTTTTTTAGGTAAATATAATAAACTAATATATTCTTGAGTTCCTTCTACACGATTATGACTCCATATCAATGGTTCATGTTGATCATTTGTAAGATGTTTGTAAAATTTTTTATATTCATCTTCAGTGATCGACGATTTATTCAAAGTCCATAATGCTTTAGCTTTATTAATTTGTTCCCAAAAATATGTTTTATTTTTTTCATCATAATTTTGTATATTTACTGGAACAGTAATATGATCAGAATATTTACTAATTATGTTTTTAATTTTCCATATTTCTAAGAAATCTTCTTCTTTTTTCTTTAAAAATAAAGTAATTTCCGTTCCTCTTGTTTTTTTAGTGATATTTGTTATATTATATTCACCTTCTCCAGAAGATTCCCACAATGTTCCTTCTTCAGGTTTTGTACCAGCATATCTCGTTCTAACATATACCTTTTCTGATACAATAAATAATGAGTAAAAACCAACTCCAAACTCTCCGATTAGTTCATTTTTTTTATTTTTTTCTTTTTCTAAAGATTGAAGAAAGGATTTTGTACCTGATTTAGCAATTGTTCCAAGATTATCTATTGTATCTTGTTTAGTCATACCAATTCCATTATCACTAATAATTAACGTCTTTTGTGCTTTATTAATAGAGATTTGAATTTTCATTGTACTATCATCTTCATATAATCGTGGTGATGATATTGATTCAAATCGCAACTTGTCTATAGCATCTGACGCATTTGAGATTAATTCTCGTAAAAAAATTTCTTTGTTAGAATATAATGAATGAATCATTAAGTGTAGTAATTGTTTTACTTCTGATTGAAAAGTATATACTTCTTTATTTTGTTTTTTCATATAAATCTCTCTTTATATCATAATAATTTTTACTAAAAATAATTTTTTTAATTATTTTTATAATATATTTTGTATAAAAAATTTTAGTACTATTTATCTTTATATTAATGTATTTATTTTTTTATATAGGTATGTTTAAACCTGCTGGAAAAGGTATATTGGTAGATATTGCAGACATTTTTTTCTTTTGAACTTCAGAAATTCTTCTTGCCGCATCATTAAAAGCAGCTGCTGCTAAATCTTCTAACATATCTTTATCATCTTTAAGTAAGCTAGGATCTACTTCTACTTTTCTGCAATTATGAGCACCGTTAATAGTTACTTTAACTAATCCAGCACCTGCTTCTCCTGTAACTTCAATTTGAGCTATTTCTTCTTGTATTTTTGCCATTTTTTCTTGCATTTGTTGTGCTTGTTTCATTAAATTTCCCAATCCGTTTTTAGTAAACATATTTTGTTCTCTCTTTGATATAAATGTAAAAGTAATTTTTTATTAGAATAATGTTAAAATTAACATTTTTAAAAATTTATTCTTAGAATTTAATATTTAAAATGTTTTTTAATAAAAAAATATTATTTTTTTGATATAGAACGTTAAAATTTTTACAAAGTATGTAAGTATTTTTTTTTATAAAAAAATCAATTTTTTTGTACAAAATATATTATATTAATAAATTTTTCTATATTGTATTGATTGTACGTAATAATGTCATTTCTACTCCTATTTTAGAACTAGGTGAAAAATTTAGTTCTTTTTTTCCATTTATGACTATTTGATAGCATAATTGAACTCTATCTTTGTCAATATCTTTTGCTAGTTTTTGGATTTGATTGCTATAGGTTCCTATTATATTTTCTTTCCATATTAATGGAAAAGATTGTGACATAGAAGTATGATGTAAAAAACGTAAAATTTCTGTTAATACTTCTTCCCATTCTATTCCAGAATTACTAATTTCATCTAATAATAACATTATTTTATTTGATTCTTTTTTTAGTATTGCTTTAGTTAATAAAAAAGTATGTTCTACAGATGGAATACCTAACATTGTTATTACATTATTAATATTAACACAACCTTTTCCCAAGTTTATAGCATGTTCTAGTAAATTAAGTGCATCTCGTATACTTCCTTTAGCATAATAGGATATCTTTTTTAAAGATTCATTATCAAAACTAATACATTCTTTTGTTAAAATAGTTTTTAATAAATTAAAAATTTTTTCTTCCGAAAGTATTTTTAATCTAAAACATAAACAACGAGAAATAATAGTTTTAGGAATTTTTTCTATATCTGTAGTTGCTAAAACAAATTTAACATGGTTAGGAGGTTCTTCAAGTGTTTTTAGTATCGCATTAAAGCTATTTCTAGAAAGCATATGTACTTCATCAATTAAGTATACTTTAAAACGACTTTTTACAGGAGCATAATAAATATTATCTAATATATCTCTTATATCTTCTACCTTTGTTCGGGAAGCAGCGTCTATTTCAAGAACATCTAAACATAATCCTTGTTCTATTTCTTGACAAATAATACATTTTTTACAAGGATATGACGTAATACCTTGTTCACAATTTAAACTTTTAGCAATTAATCGAGCAATTGTTGTTTTTCCAATACCTCTTGTTCCAGATAATAACCATGAATGATGAATACGTCCTGAAGAAAATTCATTACATAAAGCTGATACAACATGAGTTTGACCAATTATACTATCAAAAGACTGTGGCCGCCATTTTTGTGCTAATATTTTATGGTTCATATGAAGTTTTATAATATTTAATAAAAAGATTATGCTAACAAATGTTTACTATATTATGAAATGATTATTATTTTTTTATAGATTTTTTAAATTATATTAATAATATATAAATATTAGTTGTAATTTTTCAATTTCATATATAAAATATTATTTTAAGTATTATTTTTAATATTATAAAAAATCAAAATTGGAGTTTTCTGTTAGCCTCTAACACTGTAAAATTGAATATTTGGTCAGGTCTGGAAAGAAGCATCCAATTCAGCTAATACAGGTGTTATGATCAAGCTAACAGATTCTCCTAAGATTTAGATAGTTGAAGTTTATACATTTTCCAATAGCAATTTTTTTTCTTTAGCAACTCCTGATGTGTTCCACATTCAATAATTTCTCCTTTTTTTAATACTATAATCAAATCAGCTTCAATAATAGTTGAAAGTCTATGAGCAATTACTACTAATGTAGAGTTTTTTCTAATAGATAACAATGTTTTTTGAATTAATTGTTCTGTTCCAGAATCAATGTTTGCAGTAGCTTCATCTAATATAAGTATTTTAGGAGGAATAACTAATATTCTAGCGATAGCTAATAATTGTTTTTCTCCTGCAGATAAATTATTACCTTCTTCTCCTAATTTAGAGTAAATACCTTTTGGCATAGACTTTACTAAAGATGAAAGATGAACAGTTTCTAATATTTTCCATAGAGCTTCTTCGGATATTTTTCTTCCTAATGTAATGTTAGAAAAGATAGTATCTGATAAAATTATTGGTTCCTGTTGTACCATTAATATATTTTTTCTTAATATCGAATGACTGATAGAATCAATTGGCTTATC
>NZ_CP034870.1:510943-531711 GCF_005081185.1 Buchnera aphidicola (Lipaphis pseudobrassicae) | reverse complement strand
ATATTAATTTTTTTAAGCACATTTTTCTTGCTATTGTTATATTTAAAACTAACATTTTCAATATTAATTTTTCCACTATTCAATATTGAATTGTTATTTCCATATTTTTGTTTTGGAGAATCTATTAGAAAAAAAATTCTTTCTCCGGATACAATAGATTGTTGTAATATAGATTGTTGTATAGTAATTGCTATTAAAGGTTCATTAAGTCTTCCAAGATAAGTAATAAATGCGTAAAGAACTCCTACCTCAAAAGCCCCAACTCTAAAACAACTAAATAGAAAAATAAAATTACATAATACTAAAGCAGATAGTAAACTAAGAAGTGGTCTCAATAAAAAACCCTCTAACTTTAATATTTTCATTCGTGCTATATAATGTAATTGACTACTATTTTGAATATATTTTTTAAATCTATTTTGTTGACGAAATTGTTGAATTACATTCATTCCATTAATTATTTCATTAAATTTGTTATTAATATCAGCTAAATAATATCGTACTTTTCTTAAAGTTGGTGTACTATATTTTTGATAAAAAAACATAATTATCATTACTAATGGTAAAATAAACATAGCAATTATTGCCATATGCCATTCTAATGTAAACATTGCAAATAATATAATAAAAATTAATGTAATACTTTTAAATAATGTAGGTGCAACAGTATCATATAGTTCTTTAACTGTTTCAGTATCATTAGTTACTTTTGAAATCATTTGTCCAATTGGTTGAGAATCAAATTGACTAATAGGTTGTCGCAATGCAGCATACATAACATCTTGACGTAATTTATTAATAACTTTTACTGCTATTTTGTTAAACAAAACACTTTGAAAATAATTAAAAAAAACTGATAATATTTGTAATATTATGTATAATATTACAATAATAAATATTATTTTGAAATGTAGTTCATGTTTAGATAAAATGTTATTAATAAAATAACTTATTAATATCGGTCCTAAAACTTCTGATATTGATCCACTTAAAAGTAGTATAAATGCTAATATCAAATGTTTTTTAAAAGGTGTTAAATAAATTAATAAACGTTTTAAAATTGGCCAAAATTCGATTAAATGATCCATATTATATATTTTTCACCTGTTTTTTTTAATTATCTTCTAGTTCCATTTCTAATTTTTGATATATGTACATAGATTTATACCAATTTCCTTCTTTAGTTAACGTTAAGTGATTCCCTCGTTGTATAATTGAACCATTTTTTATTACTATAATTTCATCTGAATTAATTAAAGCAGATAATCGATGTGCTGTAATAATTAAAGAGTGTCCATTTTTTTTCCATGTATTAATATTTTTTAAAATATTACTTTCTGTTTGACCGTCAACAGCAGATAATGCATCATCTAATATTAATATTTCTGAATTCAACAATAATGCACGTGCTATAGCGATACGTTGTTTTTGACCTCCTGATAGCATGACACCGCGTTCTCCAACTTGTGTTTGATATCCATTTGGTAAGCAAATAATATCTTTATGTACATCTGCTAATTTTGCTGCTTTTTCAATTTCTTTTTGAGATGCATGTGGTTTTCCTAAAGAAATATTATTAGAGATACTTTCTGAAAACAAAAATGGATTTTGATTTACAACGGAAATACGACTTCTCCAATCATCAATTTTTAATTTTGATAGAGGTATAGAATGATAAAATATAGCTCCTTTTTCAATATTAAATTCTCTTTGAATTAATTTTAATAACGTACTTTTACCAGATCCTGTAGGTCCACAAATACCTAGTGTTTTTCCTGGTTCAAGAGTAATATTAATATTTTTTAACGATATGTTTTTGTTATTTGGATATAAAAATAAACTAATATTAATGTTTAATGTTCCAGAAGAATACGGAATGTTTTTATTGCCATCTTGTATATCTATTTTTTTATTCATAATAGAATATATTCTATCCCAAGCTGCGCTTCCTCTTTCGACTATGTTAAACATCCATGCTAATGCTAACATAGGCCAAATCATTAATCCAAGATACATGATAAAACTAGTCAATTGTCCTATAGTAATTTTATTAATCCATACGAGATATCCTCCTATTATAACAGCTAATAAATTAGATAAAGCAACTGATAAGTAAATTACTGGATCGAAACGTGCGTCTATTTTTGCTACTTCCATATTTTTTTTTCCAGTATTAGCTACAATTATATCAAATTTTTTAGATTGATTATCTTCTAAACCGAATGATCTTATCATTCGTATACTTGTTAAAATTTCTTGTGTTTTATTATTGAGTAAAGAAAAAGCAGCTTGAGCGTGACGAAAAGTATCGTGAAGCTCTTTTCCATATTTTTTTATTAAAATAGCCATAATAGGCATTGGTATTAGAGAAATCACTGTTAAAAAAAAGTTAATTTGAGTACTCATTATAATTAATACAGAAAAACCCATGAATAATGAGTCTATTAATGTTAATACTCCTTCTCCTGCAGCGAACACGACACGATCAACATCATTGGTAGCGCGAGCCATTAAATCTCCAGTTCGATTCTCCAAAAAAAAATTTTGACTTTGTTTACTAAGATAAGAATAAAATTTTACTCTAAGTTCTGTAGCTAATTGATAAGCGGCTCCAAACAATAATATTCTCCATAAATATCGTAATATATATACAATTATTGCTGTTATGAAGATGATAGATATCCAAGGTAATATTTGAAAACCATGCATTTTTTCTTTTATAATTAAATCTATTAGAATACCAACGATTTTAGGTGGTAATAATTGTAAAATAGAAATAATTATTAATAATAAAATAGCTCCTAAATATCTTTTCCACTCTTTTATAAAAAACCATCTTAATTGATTAAATAATTTCACGAAAAAAAATCCTAAAAGTTAAATTTTTATAAATGCTTTTTAGATATTGTGATGATTTTATATAAATCATATTAATTTTAATTAAAAATAATTTTATTTTATGTAATAATAAAAAATATTTTTTTATCTATATATAATATAAGACTCTATTTTTTAAAATACAGTTTGTACTATAACTTACTGACATTTTTAACAGTATAAATTTAAACAATAATCACTTATAAAAAAAATGAAAAAAGCATTAGTAATTTTTAGCGGTGGACAAGATTCAACAACTTGTTTATCGTATTATACGCATATATATCATGAAATTCATTGTATAACTTTCGATTATAATCAATTACATAAATCTGAAATTGATTCTGCTCTTCTGATTGCCAAAAAATTAGGAATAAATAATCATGTTGTTTTAAATATTGATTATTTGAAAAATATAGCTATTAGTAGTTTAATAAATAAAAATATTTCGATTAATAATAATCATCCACTAGATAATTTTTTTCCTAGTACATTTGTTCCTGGTCGTAACATTTTGTTTTTAACTTTATCTTCTATATACGCTTATAGCAACAAAATTAATTCAGTGATTCTAGGAGTAAATGAAATTGATTTTTCTGGTTATCCAGATTGTAGTAATGCATTTATTAAAAATATGAATGATGTTATTAAAATTGGAATGAACTGTCATATCAATTTTATAACGCCTTTGATGAATCTTAATAAATCAGAAATATGGGCTTTATCAGATTATTGTAATGTTACTGATATTATTTTAACTGATACAGTTACTTGTTATAATGGTATTAAAGGCATTGGATGTAGTGAATGTAAGTCATGTATCATTCGAAAAAAAGGTTTTGATAAATGGAAATCTAATCGTTCTTATTACATGAACAATATGAAAAGAAAAATGGGGTTATTATAATATATTTTTTTATCAAGAATAAATTATTTAGAAAGTTATTCGTATTTTAAAAAACTAATATATCGAATAACTTTTTAAAAAAATTTATATTGCTTCTATTTTTTCATACTTAATTATTGAAGTTTCATGAAGATTTTGAAGAATAGAATTAAATATTGTTTCAATGCAATTTTTTTCTAAATAGTCACTAATGATACTTTTTTCTTTTTCAGAAAAATTTTTATTATAAACTTTATCAAGTAGTATAATTGTAATTTTTTTATTTTTATGTTGATATAAAGCATATGTTTTATTTCCATTTTTTGGATGTGGCAAAGAAAAAATAATTGATGTCATTGGATTTGTATCATAACGAGATATGATTTCACTATTATTAAAATGAAGATTATATTTTTTAAATAAATTTTTACTACCTTGTTTTAACTCTAAAATAATTTTTTTTGATATTTTTTTTGCTGCTTCTATTGCTTTTAAAGTTTTTAACTTATGTTTAATTTTTTCCTTAACATCATTAAAAATTTGCATTTTTTTATTTTTAAAACCTTTAACTTTAATTAAGAAAGATTGATTATTTTTTAAAGCAATAAAATGTAAATGTGATTTTTCTTTTTTATTAAAAATAATTTTTTTTATATCTGAGATATTTAATATTCTAGGAATAGAATTTTTATCAAACCAGTCGGTATTTTGTAAAAATATATTATTCTTTTTAAGAATTTTATTTAATTCGTTTGGATTATGTTTGATAACATCAGATATTTTTTTTTGTATTGTATGATATAGATGTAAAGATTTTTTAGTTTGTATTTCTTTTTTGATATTATTATAAACTTCAGATAATTTTTTTTGATTGCTTTGTATTATTTTATCTAGTTTAATAATCAAAAATTGGTTTTGAAATGGAATAATATCAGATATTTGATTTTCGTGATTTAAGTTTGCTGTTTTAATTTCACTTGGGATTGAATCAATGTCTATCCATCCAATATCTCCTCCTTTTTTAGAGGATATCGGATCTACTGATTTATCTTTAGCAATGCTCGAAAAACTTTTATTATTATGTAATTCAGATAATATTGATAATGCATCATTTTTACTTTTAATTTGAATAATACTAAATTTTCTTTTTTCTTTTGTGAAATATTTTTTGATGTTTTTTATGTACCATTGAATAATTTCTTTTTTATTGCATGTTGTGCGAAACTTATTAAGTTTTATTTGAACAAAGTCAACTTTGAATTGTTCTGGAGTATAAAAGTTTTTTTTATATTTATAAAAATAGTTTTGCAATTCTAAATCATTGACATTTTGTTGTTCAATTAAAAAATCAAAGTTTAAAAAAGCTTTTTTAATCATTCTTTTTTCAGATAATAATCTTATTATATTTTCTTTTTCTTCTTGTAAAATAAAACTACTATCAGAAATAGTATTTACTAAAGCTTCGGTATTTAATTTTTTTTTAATTAAATTTATATATTCATCATGTCTTAAATTAATTGATGAAAGATAGTTAAAATATTTTCCTTTATCAAATACATTATTATTTTTAAACAGATTTGAATTTTTTATTATTTCTTTAATTTTATTATCATCTACTTCTAATTTATTTTTTTTTACATATTGTTCTAAAAGAACATTATTAATAAGTTGAGACAAAATATAATTGTAACTTTCTTTTATAAATTTTTTGTTTTTTATTAATTGAAAATACCTTTCTCCTAGTATTTTTTTATATCGTTCTTGTTCAATAGAATACATATTTTGAAATGTATTTAAGCTAATTTTTTCACCATTTACTGTTGCTACATATTTTTCAGAATCTTGATACATATAGCTATTTATAGTAGTCAATATTAACGATAAAATAATTATTCCTAAAATACATTTAACTATAATATGAGTTGATCGTAATTTTAGATATTTTGTCATAATATAACGATCCTACATGTTTTTAATATTGGGTAAAATAAACATATAATTTGAAATTTTTAATATAGGCTGACAATTTTTTTGTCAGCCAACTTTGCTTTTAATTAGATGATAATATTTTATTTTCTATTCAAACGTAAGGTTTTTTTTCCAATGCTAAATTTAATACTTCTTCAATATTTTTAACTGGATGTATTGATAATCCTTCAATAATATTTTGAGGTATTTCTTCTAGATTGCGTTTGTTTTCATATGGTATTAATACTATTTTAATGCCTCCACGATGTGCAGCTAATAGTTTTTCTTTTAATCCTCCAATAGGTAATATTTTTCCACGTAACGTGATTTCTCCTGTCATAGCGACATTAGATTTAACAGGATTTTTTGTTAGTGAAGAAACTATAGCTGTACACATTGCTATACCAGCACTTGGTCCATCTTTTGGTGTAGCTCCTTCAGGAACATGTACATGAATATCATGTTTTTCATAAAAATCTTTTTTTATACCAAGTTTGTCAGCTCCAGATCTAACAACAGTTAATGCTGCTTGAATAGATTCCTGCATAACTTCGCCTAGAGAACCTGTGTAGTTTAATTTTCCTTTTCCTGCAACACATGCTGTTTCAATTGTTAATAACTCTCCGCCTACTTCTGTCCAAGCTAAACCAATCACTTGTCCAATTTGATTATGATGGTTGATTTTTCCATAATCGTATCGTTTTATTCCTAAATATTTTTTTATATTTCCACTGTTTATTTCAATATGCTTTAAAGATTGATCTAATAATAGATCTTTTACTGCTTTTCGACATATTTTAGATATTTCACGTTCTAAATTACGAACACCTGCTTCTCTAGTGTAATATTGAATAATATTTATTATTGCGCAGTCAGTAATTGTTAATTCATTTTTCTTTAAAGCGTTTCGTTCTACTTGTTTTGGATATAAATATTTTTTTGCTATATTTAATTTTTCATTTTCAGTATAACCAGAAAGACGAATGATTTCCATGCGATCAAGTAATGGAGCAGGTATATTCATAGAATTTGATGTAGCAACAAACATCACATCTGAAAGATCATAGTCTACTTCTAGATAATGATCATTAAAAGACACGTTTTGTTCTGGATCTAGTACTTCTAATAAAGCAGATGCTGGATCTACTCTTATATCGCAAGACATTTTATCAATTTCATCTAATAAAAATAAAGGATTTTTAACTTTTGCTTTTACCATTTTTTGGATCAACTTACCTGGCATAGAACCTATATAAGTACGTCTATGACCTCTAATTTCTGCTTCATCTCTTATCCCTCCTAAAGCCATTCTTACATATTTTCTACCAGTTGATCTAGCGATAGATTTTCCTAATGATGTTTTACCTACTCCCGGTGGTCCAATTAAACAAAGAATAGGTCCTTTTACTTTATTTTTTCTACTTTGTACAGCTAAGTATTCCAATATTCTATCCTTTACTTTTTCAAGTCCAAAATGATCCATATCAAGAATTTTTTTAGCTTCTTTAATATTTTTTTTTATTTTTGTTCTAGTATTCCAAGGTACTTGTATCATCCAATCTATGTAACTTCGTACTACTGTTGCTTCTGCTGACATAGGTGACATCATTTTTAATTTTTGAAGTTCTGATTCTGTTTTTTCTTTTGCTTCTTTTGGCATTTTTGATGCTTTAATTTTACGTTTTAAAATTTTATTTTCATCTAGAATTTCATCCATATCACCAAGTTCTTTTTGAATAGCTTTAATTTGTTCATTTAAATAATATTCTCTTTGACTCTTTTCCATTTGTTTTTTAACACGATTTCTAATTCTTTTTTCTACTTGTAGCAAATCTATTTCGGTTTCCATAATCGCCATTAAAAATTCTAATCTTTCATTAACATTACGTATTTCTAAAATTGATTGTTTGTCATTGAGTTTTAATGGCATATGAGCAGCAATAGTATCTGCTAATTTTTCAGAATTTTTAATATTATTTAAAGTATTTAATATTTCTGATGGAATTTTTTTATTTAGTTTAATATAAGATTCAAATTGATTAATGGTTGTACGAATTAATATTTCTTGTTCTTTATTTAAAATAGTAGGTGAAGTGATTGATTCAACCTCTGCAATAAAATATTCTCCATTATTTATTAAATTTATAATACAAGCACGTTGTAATCCTTCTACTAAAACTTTTACTGTACCATCTGGTAATTTTAACATTTGTAATATTGAACTAATAGTTCCTATATCAAATAAATCATTTTTAGTAGGTTCGTCTTTAGATGCTTCTTTTTGTGCAATCAACATAATTTTTTTATCATTATCCATAGAGTTCTCTATGCATTTAATTGATTTTTTACGACCTACAAATAATGGAATAACCATATAGGGATATATGACTACATCTCTTAATGGTAAAACTGGGATTTTAATGCGTTCAGAACGCTCAGAATTCATAGAGCTCTCTCTTAGTTGAATTGCCGCTATTTATATTTAAAAACTTTGCGAAATGAAAATGAAATATTAATTATATCTATAATCATAGAAAGTATATTGATATGATTACGTGATATTCAATGTTAATCGTTTGATAAAATAAACAGGAATTACTTTTGTTTTTTAGATCATCGGATGTTTATATTTTTTTATTCACCTGATGCTTTTTTTGATTTGTTTTTTCCATATATTATTTTTGGTAATGAGTTTTGATGTACGACTGATTCATTAATTAATACTTTTTCTATATTAATCATAGAGGGTAATTGATACATTATATCTAGTAAAATATTTTCAATAATAGATCTTAATCCTCTAGCACCTGTTTTTTTCTTTATTGCTTGTTTTGCAATAGCTACAATAGATTTTTCATCAAAATTTAATTCTACTTTTTCTAAGTTAAACAAGGTTTTATATTGTTTAATTAAAGCATTTTTTGGTTCGTGTAATATTTTGATCAATGCATCTTCATTTAATTTATTTAATACAGTGATTATTGGCAATCGACCAATGAATTCAGGGATCAATCCAAATTTTATCAAATCTTTAGGTTCTACTTTTTTTAAAATTATATTTTCTGACATTTTTTGTTTGGTTTTTTTTACAATAGCGTTAAAACCTATCTCTGTTTTAGTATTAATTCTTTTAGAAATAATTTTAGATAATCCTGAAAATGCACCTGCACATATAAATAGAATATTTGCAGTATTAACTTGTAAAAATTCTTGTTGAGGGTGTTTTCTTCCCCCTTGAGGAGGTACAGACGCTAGTGTTCCTTCGATTAATTTTAATAAAGCTTGTTGCACTCCTTCTCCAGATACGTCTCTAGTAATAGAAGGATTGTCGGATTTTCTTGATATTTTATCTATCTCATCTATATAGATAATACCTAATTCTGCTTTTTTTACATTATATTTACATTTTTGTAATAATTTTTGTATTACATTTTCTACATCTTCCCCTACATATCCAGCTTCTGTGAGACTTGTTGCATCTGCAATGATAAATGGTACATCTAATAATTTAGCAAGTGTTTCTGCTAATAGTGTTTTTCCAGTTCCAGTTGGTCCTATTAATAAAATATTACTTTTACCCAATTCGACTGAATCTAATTTTAGATTAACATTCCGAAGACGTTTATAATGATTGTACACTGCAACAGACAATACCTTTTTTGTATGATTTTGTCCAATAACATAATCATCAAGATGTTTTTTAATTTCATGAGGTGTGGGTAAATAGTTTATGTGATTTTCAGTATCTACTTCTTTTGTATCTTTTATTTCTTCAATGATAATATCATTACATAGTTTTATACATTCATTACATATATATACTTTTGGACCAGCTATTAATTTTCGTACTTCTTTTTGATTTTTTCCACAAAAAGAGCAAAAAAGGGATACTTTAGAATCATCTTTACTCTTATCAGTCATCTTTTAACCTCTTTTTCATATTTTTTATTTTTTTTGAGTAAATAGATTCTATAAATATTTTAGAAATTAAAATATGTTTACAAGTTTTATTTTTGATTAACGTTGAGTTAAAATAACGTCAATTAAACCATATTGAACGGCTTCAGTAGCTGATAAAAAATAATCACGTTCTGTGTCTTTTTTTATCTTGTTTATAGATTTTCCTGTGTGTAAAGACATTAATTGATTTAATTTTTTTTTCATTTCCATTATTTCTCGAGCATGAATAGCGATATCTGAAGCTTGTCCTTGATATCCTCCCAATGGTTGATGAATCATAATTTTTGAATTAGGTAAAGAAAATCTTTTTCCTTTACTACCAGAAGCTAATAAAAAAGCACCCATTGAACATGCTTGACCAATACAAATAGTATTAATATCTGGTTTAACAAACTGCATTGTATCGTAAATAGACATACCTGATGTAACAATACCTCCTGGAGAGTTGATATATAGAAATATATCTTTTTGCGGATTTTCCGCTTCTAGAAATAAAATCTGAGCTACAATATTGTTTGCCATGTTATCTTCAATATTGCCTGTTATAAAAATTATTCTTTCTTTTAGCAATCTTGAATATATATCATATGAACGTTCTCCTCTTTCATGTTGTTCAACAACCATAGGAATTAATGTTGCACAAAATTTTTTTTTATTCTTATTATTCTCATAATATAACATTTTTTATTCCTGAAAATATTCATTTTTAGATAATTAATACTACATGTTATAAATTAATGGTTTTTTAGTGATCAAAATAGTGATCAAAACATAATGCTTAAAAAAGTAAATTATTAATAGTATAATGAAGCATGTGTAAATGTAAGATATTACATTGATTAAATAATTATTTGATATCATTTAAGTGATAGTTTACAAATTGATCAAAGTTCCAATATTGTGTGATAGTTTTTATTTCTTTTTTTAGTAAAAAAAGAGCTTGATTTTTTAAATCTATATTTTTTATCATTTTATTAAAATTCTTATCTTTGTTATATAAATCGATAATTTTTAATAATTCTTTATGATTTAGAGAGATGTTTTTAATCAATAATTTTATATTTTCTTCATTAGGAATTAATTTATTTTCAAAAATAATTTTGTCTATTACGAGTTTTAGACATAGTCTTTTTTTTGCTTTTAGATTAATATCAAAATGGTATTTTTTTTCTAATATATTATGATTTTTTTCTTTGTAATTTGTTTCGTATTCATTATATAAATTTTTAATTTCTTCTTGTAGCAATATTTTCGGTATAATTATAAGATCTTTTTTAACTATATTTTCTGCAATTTGATCTTCTAAATATTCTTCTGTTAATTTATTGATTTCAATATTTAGATTATTCTTTATGATTTGGTATTGTGATTGATTTAATTTTTTTTCTTTATCTTTTATTGTAATTTCTTCAAAATCTTGTAATTTTTCGATATTTTTTATTTGAATTTTAAATGTTATATTTTTATTTTGAAGTTCTTTTTCTGGATGAAATTCATGAAATTTAATTTTAAAAAATATAATATCATTAATGTATCGATTAATTACTTTACTATTTAATTCTGGAATAAATGCATTTTTAGAAACAATAAACTTAATTTTTTTTGTATTAAATTTTTCTATTTTTTTGTTATTTTCATCATAAATATTATAATTAATTGTAACTCGATCATAATTTTTAGCAGGTCTACTTACTATATCCCATTTAATTTTTTTTAATTTATTTTGTTCTATATTTTTTTTAATATCTTCCTCTGTAATATTTACGAGTATTTTTTTTACTTTGATCGACGTTATTTTTTTAATTTCAAATTCTGGATATACTTCATATATCACAAAGTATTCTAAAAATTCTTTTTTTTTATCTTGCTTTTGATTTATATAATACTTTGGAGTTCCAATAATATTAATTTTTTCCTTATATATAAATTGATAAAAAAATTTTTGCATTAGTTCTTTAAATACATCATAATAAACTTTAGAACCATATTTTTCTTTTATAACTTTAATAGGAACTTTTCCTTTTCGGAAACCATTAATATTTGTTTTTTTTCTAATTTTTACAAGTTCTACAAAAATTGCGTTATTAACAATATTATTTGGAATATGAATTGTAACACGATGTCCTGCATCTTTATTTTTTTCCATAAAAAATTTCATCTTATTACCTCAAACGATTATTTTTATCAATTTATTGTATATATTTTTTATATATAAAATTTTTAGAAGTTTTTATACAGTTATTAGTTTAAAATAGTTGCTTTTTTATTTTTTAATAAATCGTATAATAATTTTTTAGTAATTAGATAAAATATCATTTTTTTTTAAACATTTAGAAATACTAATTTTTTTGTATTTTTTATATTCCCATTCTCTAGAGGTATAAGTACTTAATGTTATTGAATATATTTTGTCTTTTTTGATTTTGGATAAAATAGCAAAGATTACACGATGTCTAGTTAAAATTGTTTGATTAAGAAAATCATTGCTAACAATAACCATTCTTATATGTGTAAGATTTTTTTTTGAGTAATTATGAAATGAGCTATCATCATAAATTTTAATAAAATTTATTTTTAGTTCAGATCTTAAACATTGATTTATTTTTTTTAAAATCATTAATTAATGTTATATCCTATTTAATTTTTTTCTAATAATGTTTATAGATGTTTTAAAAACATTTAAAAATATTTTTAATATATATATTTTTTATTTTTTAAATTTTATCAATTTTTAAAAAATAATTCAATTGTTTCGCAAATTATTAATTTTTATAAAAAAATCGTTTTTTTTATAGTTTTTTTGTAGAGTTTTTTTATAATACTTATAATAAAAAAGTATTTTTAAAATTAATGGTTAAAAAAATGTTTTATACTGAATATTACATGATTTTGAGGTTTTTGAATGACATCTTTAAATAACAATAATTTTTTTAAAAAATTATCATTAATCATAGTGTTTTTTTTATTGAATGGGTGTGATAGTTTCTTATTAAATTCTCATGGTTCTATTGCTTTAGAAGAATATTCTTTGATGTTAATATCATTTTTAATGATGTTACTTATTATTATTCCTGTAATTTTTATGAGTATATATTTTCCACTGAAATATCATTCAAAAAATATAAATCAAGTATATGAACCTGATTGGTCGGACTCAAAAAAAATAGAAATGATAGTTTGGGGAATTCCTATTTTAATAATTTCTTGTTTAGCATATTTATCATGGAATTATACTCATAAGTTAGATCCAAAAAGACCTATACCATCATCTACTAAACCCATAAAAATAAATGTTATTGCATTAGATTGGAAATGGTTATTTATTTATCCAGATTATCATATTGCAACAATTAATGAAATTATGTTTCCTGTAAATAGACCTGTAGTTTTTCAAATTACTTCAAATTCTGTTATGAATTCTTTTTTTATTCCATCTCTTGGAAGTCAAATATACGCAATGCCAGGAATGATTACAAAATTAAACTTAATTGCTAATCAATCAGGAAACTATAAAGGTATATCATCTAATTATAGTGGTCGAGGATTTTCTAATATGAAATTCACTGTAATTTCTGCTTTAAATAATATCATGTTTAAGAACTGGATAAAAAAAGTAAAAAAATCATCTAATAAATTAAATATAGAAAAAATGTTAAATATAACATCTGTAGAAAATAAAAATTATTCAATAGAATATTTTTCTAATGTTAAAAAAGATTTATTTAAAAAAATTGTTAATCAGTATTATGTAAGAAATTTTAGCATTTTTAATAAAAATAATATTCATAGTAATTTAATAAAACTTGATAATGTGGAGACATTAAGAAAATGTTTGGAAAATTAACGTTTGACGTCATACCGTATCATGAACCTATTATTATGGTAACATATATTGCGATTATTTTAATTGGATTGTGTATTGCATCAAGTATTACTTATTATAAAAAATGGAAATATTTATGGTCAGAATGGTTTACAACAGTTGATCATAAAAAAATATCTATTATGTATATAATACTTGCATTTATCATGTTATTTCGTGGTTTTGTTGACGCAATATTAATGCGAACTCAGCAAGTTATTGCATCATCGGGACATGAAGGGTTTTTGCCACCGCATCATTATGATCAGATATTTACTGCTCATGGTGTAATAATGATTTTTTTTGTTGCTATGCCACTGGTTATTGGTCTGATGAATTTAGTTGTACCATTGCAAATCGGAGCTCGAGACGTAGCTTTTCCTTTTCTTAATAATTTAAGTTTTTGGTTAAATGTAAGCAGTACTGTATTACTTACATTATCTTTAGGAATTGGAGAATTTGCTCAAACTGGTTGGTTAGCTTATCCTCCTCTTTCAGGTATACAATATAGTCCAGGTGTAGGGGTAGATTATTGGATTTGGAGTTTACAAATTTCTGGTATTGGAACTACATTAACAGGAATTAATTTTTTAGTCACTATTCTAAAAATGAGAGCACCTGGTATGTCTTTTTTTAAAATGCCAGTTTTTACTTGGACTGCTTTATGTACTAATATTCTTATTGTAATTTCATTTCCAGTTTTAACTATTACTCTTATATTATTGACCTTAGATCGTTATTTCAATTTTCATTTTTTTACTAATGATTTAGGTGGAAATTCAATGATGTATGTTAATTTAATATGGATTTGGGGTCATCCAGAAGTATATATTTTAGTATTACCCGTATTTGGAGTTTTTTCAGAAGTAATTGCAACTTTTTCTCAAAAACGTTTATTTGGATATACTTCTTTAGTATGGGCGACATTATCTATTACAGTGTTGTCTTTCATTGTTTGGCTTCATCACTTTTTCACTATGGGTGCAGGAGCAAATATTAATGCTTTTTTTGGTATTACTACTATGATAATAGCGATCCCTACTGGAGTGAAGATTTTTAACTGGTTATTTACTATGTATAAAGGTCGTATTCATATGCATTCTTCTGTGTTATGGACTTTGGGTTTCCTAGTCACTTTTTCTATTGGTGGAATGACTGGTGTATTATTATCAGTACCTCCTGTTGATTTTGTTTTACATAATAGCTTATTTTTAGTCGCACATTTTCATAATGTAATTATTGGTGGTGTTGTATTTGGATGTTTTTCTGGGATTAATTATTGGTTTCCTAAATTATTTGGATTTACTTTAAATGAAGTATGGGGTAAACGCGCTTTTTGGTTTTGGATTATAGGATTTTTTGTTGCTTTTATACCTTTATATTTTTTAGGAATGATGGGTATGACTCGTCGGTTAAGTCAAAATATCGATCCTGATTTTCATTTTTTATTATCTATTGCTGCTGTTGGTGCTTGTTTTATCGCAATAGGAATTGTATGTCAAGTAATTCAGTTTTTTGTTTCTGTAAGAGATCGCAAGCATAATTTAGATATTACTGGAGATCCTTGGAATGGTAGAACTTTAGAATGGTTTACTAGTTCACCTGCTCCAATATATAATTTTGCTGTGATTCCTCAAGTATGCTCTAGAGATGAATTTTGGGAAATAAAAAAACATCGAAATGTTAAAGAAATTAATAAAATAAAAAATAGTGTGGAATATCATGATATTCATGTCCCTAAAAATACTGGATCAGGTTTTTTAATTAGTGTTTTTTCTTTATTTTTTGGGTTTTCGGCAGTATGGCACATTAATTGGTTATGTTTTTTTTCTTTTTGTGCAATTATTATTGCTTTATTTATAAAAAGTATTAATGAAAAAACTGAAAATACTATATCAATTAAAGAAATACAAAAAATTGAAGATCAATATTGGAAAAACATTCGAAAAGAAGGTTAACAATGACAGAAAATAATATAAAATTAAACTGTAGAAAATTAAGTTTTGAAGAGAAAAATATAGAAAATAATAAATTGTTTGGATTATGGATATATTTGATGAGTGATTGTATTATGTTTGCAGTATTATTTGCTGTTTATGCTATTATTTCTTCAAATGTATCTATTAATGTCATTCATAATAAAATCTTTCATTTACCTTATATTTTTCTAGAAACTTGTTTATTGTTATTAAGTTCTTTATCATGTGGTTTTGTTGTATTATCCATGAATAAAAAAAATATTAAGATGATTTTTTTGTATTTAATAATAACTTTTATTTTAGGATGCTGTTTTTTATGTATGGAGATAAATGAGTTTAATGAACTTTCAAAAAATAATTTTGGACCTAATCAACATGCATTTTTTTCTATCTTTTTTACTCTTATTGGTATTCATGGAGCACATATTTTTTTCGGTTTAATATTAATAATATCAATTTTGTTTCAAATAAAAATATTAGGTTTGACTAATGTTATTTGCACTAGAATTTTATGCTTGAGTGTCTTTTGGCACTTTTTAGATGTTATATGGATTTGTGTGTTTACTTTCGTTTATTTGAATGGAGCTATATAATGCATAATTCTATGAAATTAAATTTCAAAAAGAAAGTAAAATCTTATTTATTAGGTTTTTTATTTTCTATAATGTTAACTGTATTATCTTTTTTAGTAGTAACAGAAAAAATATTTTCTAGTGAAATAAATTATTTAATAATATTATTATCAGCTATAAGTCAAATTATTATTCATTTTTTATATTTTTTAGATTTAAATTTTTCTTCGGAAGAAAAATGGAATGTAGTGACTTTAGTATTTGTAATGATAATAATTTTTATTATTGTATTTGGTTCTATATGGATTATGCGTAATTTAAATTATCATATGTTGCTACATTCTTAAAAAATAAAAAAAAGAATATATCTTTATGTTTAAGTATTATTTAGAAATAATTAAACCTGGAATTATTGTTGGGAATATCACTTTAATAATAGGTAGTTTTTTATTTGCATCTAGTCATTTTTATTTTTGTTTCTTTTTATTTTTATATACTATTTTAGGTACATCTTTAGTAATTGCTTCTGCTTGTGTTTTTAATAATTTAATTGATTCTGATATAGATCAAAAAATGCAGCGAACAAGTAATAGAGTTTTATCAAGAAAAATATTATCTTTTAGATTAGTGTTCATTTTTGGTATTTTTTTGGGAATATTAGGATTGCTTATATTAGGTTTATTAGTAAATTTTTTATCTATGATTTTATCTATTTTTGGTTTTTTTGTTTATATATTTTTATATACTATTTTATGTAAACGTAAATCAATTTATTCAACTTTTATTGGAAGTTTCTCAGGATCTGTTCCATCTATGATTGGTTATACTGCAGTTACTAATACTATTGATATATTCTCTATTTTATTATTTTTTATTTTTATTTTTTGGCAAATGGCTCATTTTTACGCGATTTCTATAGTTAGAATAGAAGATTATAAAGCAGCTAACATTCCTGTTTTTTCTTTGATTAAGGGTATCTTGATAACAAAAAAACATATTTTTTATTACATTTTCGGTTTTACTTGTTTAACGTTATTATTAACATTTTTAGATTATACAAGTTTTGTATTTTTACTGTGTTCTTGTATTATAAATTTTTATTGGCTATTTCTATCTTTTTTTAATCTTAAAAAAAAGAATCATAAGAAAAATTCTATGCAATTATTTTATTATTCTATTTTTGTAGTTATTATGTTTAATGTTTTTATATCAATAGATTTTTTATTTTAAATATTGTCAATCCTTGTTTAATTAACGTTTTATTATAAACATTTTGTGGGTTTAGGTATCCCTGCAATTTTACTTGCTTGCTCGGCCGGACCTTTAGGAAAAAGTGTAAACAAATAAATACTATTACTATTAGATTCTCCTATTTCTTTTTTTATACTACTAATCAACATTCTCATAGATGGTGTAACGTTAAATTGTAAATAAAATTTTCGTATAAACATTATTATTACCCAATGCTCAGAACTTAAGTGAATATTTTCTTTTTTTGCGATTTCCTTTGCTATTAATATACTCCAATCTTTACTTTTTTTTAAATAACCCTCTTTGTCTTTTTTAACGTTTTCATATGTATATGTAACTATCTTTTTAGTATTCATTATTTTCTAGTAAACCATTTTATTGAATATAAAATTTAAGTAAAAATTCAGTATGGAAAATTATAAAATGAACTTTTTAGAATTACAAGTAACATTAAGTTTTTGCATGATTTTTTTATTACGTATGTTAGGAATGTTTATGATAATTCCTGTGTTAAGTAAATATGGTGCTCTTTTAGATGGAAGTAATAATTTTTTAATTGGTTTATCAATGGGAATATACGGTATTGCTCAAGTAATTTTTCAAATCCCATTTGGATTTTTATCAGATAAATTTGGTAAAACAAAAATAATAATGTTAGGTTTATTTTTATTTTTTTTCGGAAATTTTGTATCAGCTACTTTTCATTCCATATGGGGATTGATTATTGGAAGATTTTTACAAGGTTCAGGAGCTATTTCTGGAGTATGTATGGCTTTTTTATCTGATTTAATTAGAAAAGAAAATTATATTAAATCAGTTGCGTTTATAGGTATAAGTTTTGCATGTTCTTTTTTAATTGCTATGGTAATTAGTCCTATAGTTGTTGGACATTTTGGTTTTTTTTCTATTTTTTGGATATCTTCATATTTATCTATTATATGTATGATTATTGTGTATTTTGTACTTCCTTTTTCAGAAAATATTTTTTTAAAAAAAAAGAAAAAAATATTGTTTCGAGAGTTAATAAAAATTTTATTTAATAAAAATTTTTTTAAATCTTATTTAGGTATATTTTTTTTGCATGTTTTATTATTAATAAATTTTATGATAATACCTAATCAATTTGAAGTTTCTGGTTGTTTTTTTAACGATCAATGGAAACTATATTTAGTTACTATATTAATTTCTTTCTTTATTTTATTTTTCTTTATATTTTATTGCAAATTACAAATTATCTTAGATAATATTATTGAAATTTGTATTTTTTTCATTTTTGTTTCAGAAACTGTTTTTCTCTTTTCTAAAAATAATTTATTATTATTAATAATTGCTTTACAAGTTTTTTTTATTGCTTTTAATTTTCTTGAAGTTTTTCTTCCTGCAAATTTAAGAAAACAAAAATTACTTTATACAGGAAGTGTAATGAGTATTTATTCTACTAGCCAATTTCTAGGTATATCATTCGGAGGTCTTATAAGTGGATGGTTATATAGTTTTTTATCAGTATCAGAAATTTTTTTATGTGAAGTGTTCATTGTTGTTATGTGGTTAGTGTATAGTATTTTTTTACGATGCAGGTCTTTATAAAATTATAATTATATTAATCTTTTAGGTCTTTTAAATATGAATTTTTTTGATTTATATAATATGTATCAAAATCGTGTCAATAAAAAATTATCTCGTATATTTAATCAGTTATCTTTTCAGAAATATAATCTTTTAAAAGCAATGAAATATAGTATGTTTCCAGGTGGAAAAAGATTACGTCCTTGTTTAGTATATGGGATTGGGAAAATTTTTAGAGTAAATATGATTACATTAGATGTAATATCTTCAGCTATTGAATGTATTCATATATATTCTTTAATCCATGATGACTTGCCTTGTATGGATAATGATAATTTCAGGAGAGGAAAAATTTCTTGTCATGTTAAGTATAACGAATACGTTTCTTTACTTGCTGGTGATGCTTTACAAAGCCTTGCTTTTAATATTTTATCTAAAAGTTTTATGCCAAGAGTTTCATATCGTCAACGTTTAAATATAATTTCTGAATTATCTAATTCCATTGGGGCATCTGGAATGTGTATAGGTCAAATGTTAGATATGGAAAAAAAAAAGAATCTGATTTACATGATTTAGATACAATTAACTTATATAAAACAGCTTTTTTAATACGTTCTGCCGTACGTGTATCATATTTTTCTTCTCGTTATTTTTCTAAATCTATTTTAAAAATTTTAGATCGGTTTTCAATTTATATTGGTTTGGCATTTCAAATTAAAGATGATATTGAGGACTCAAACAATAATATTGTTTCTTTAATAAATAATCTAAAAATATCAAAAAAACAAGTAGATGAATTGTATAAAAAAGCATTTTTAGCATTAAATGATTTGAAAAATAAAGATCTCGATGTTACTTTTTTAGAGAAATTGATACAATTTATAATTAAAGATATCAAATAAATTTATTAAAGAGTATGTAATGACTTTTAATTCTAAAAAATATCCAATTTTATATTTTGCTAATTCAGTACAAAATTTACGTTTATTAACTATTGATCAGTTGCCTCAATTATGTTACGAATTACGTGAATATTTATTAGAAGTTTTCAGTTATTCTAAAGGACATTTTGCATCTGGTTTAGGTGTAGTTGAGATCACTGTTGCAATACATTATATTTATAATACTCCATTTGATAATTTAATATGGGATATAGGACATCAAGCATATCCACATAAAATATTAACTGGAAGAGCTGAAAAAATCAAAACTATTAGAAAAAAATATGGTTTACATTCATTTCCTTGTCGTGAAGAAAGCGAATACGATACATTGAATGTTGGTCATTCCTCTACTTCTATTAGTGCAGGTTTAGGAATGTCTATTGCTGCTTTAAAAGAAGGAAAGAATAGAAAAACTATTTGTGTCATTGGAGATGGTGCAATGACAGCAGGTATGGCATTCGAAGCAATGAATCATGCTGGTACCATTAAATCTAATTTATTAGTTATTTTAAATGATAATCAAATGTCTATTTCAAAAAATGTAGGTGCGTTAAATGATCATTTAAAGCATTTAAGAAATTATAAAAGATATAAAAATAATAAAAAAAAAGTAGATTTTTTACGACGACAGTTATATCAAAAAAAAAATATTAATAATCGTTTTTTTTCCTTTAATTCAATATTTTCTAATTTAGGTTTTAAATATTTAGGTCCATTTGATGGACATAATATATTTCGTATTATTAACATATTAAAAAAAATTAAATACAAAAATGGAACTTTTTTATTGCATCTTATTACTAAAAAAGGAAAAGGTTATCTTCCAGCAGAATTAGATCCTATTAAATGGCATTCGGTTCCTTATAAGGGGTTATTAAATTCACAATCATCTACTGTTATAAC
>NZ_CP034870.1:507617-510919 GCF_005081185.1 Buchnera aphidicola (Lipaphis pseudobrassicae) | reverse complement strand
ATTACTCCCGCAATGTGTGAAGGCTCTGGTATGCTTGAATTTTCTCGTTTGTTTCCAAACCAATATTTTGATGTTGCAATTGCTGAACAACATGCAGTGACCTTTGCAGCAGGTCTTGCAATTAGTGGATATAATCCTGTTGTATCTATTTATTCTACTTTTTTACAACGTGCCTACGACCAACTTATACACGATGTTGCATTGCAAAAATTAGCTATTTTATTTGCTGTTGATAGAGGAGGTATTGTTGGTGATGATGGACAAACTCATCAAGGAATTTTTGATTTAGCTTATTTAAGATGTATTCCTGGAATAGTTATTATGACTCCTAGTGATGAAAATGAATGTAAGCAAATGTTATATACTGGTTATATGCATAAAAAGGGACCTAGTGTAGTAAGATATCCTAAAGGGAATGGTATTGGAGCATTATTAATGCCAATGAATCGAATTCCATTAGGACAATCTATTATAAAAAGAATTGGAAAAAAAATAGCTATTTTAAATTTTGGTACTTTATTGAAAAATGCTTTTTTTTCAGCAAATCATTTAGATGCAACATTAGTAGATATGCGTTTTGTTAAACCATTAGATACAGATATAATTTTAAGACTTTCTTCTAATCATAAATTTTTCATTACTCTTGAAGAAGGTGTGATTTCTGGTGGAGCAGGTAGTGCAGTAAATGAATTTATTATGTTAAATAAAATTTTATTATCTATTTTAAATATTGGTTTACCAGATAATTTTGTTTCTCAAGGTACTCAAGAAGAAATTAGACATGATTATAAATTAGATGAAGAAGGGATTCATAATCAAATATTTTATTGGTTAACAAAATCATAGAACGTTTTTTATTAAAAAAATATTATCTAATAATATCAATTTAACTATATCTTATTTTTATTGCTGCTTTATCTAAAACACCATTGATAAATTTATGACTATCTTTAGAACCAAATAATTTTGCTAATTCTATTCCTTCATTAATAGATACCTTATAGGGTATATCTTTTCTATTATAGAGTTCATAGAATGAAATTCTAAGAATAGCTTTTTCAATTTGTCCTAGTTCTTTTAATGATCTAAATAAATAAGGTTTCATTAGATTATCTATATTTTTACAATTTTGTGTGATACCAAAAATTAGCTCGTGAAAGTATTCTAGATCAATGTTTTTTTTATTTCTTTCTTTTAAAAATTCTATAGCACTATCTTTAATATTGTTATGAGATATTTCCCAAGAATATAGAATTTGTAAAGCGCATGCTCGAGCTTTTCTTCGAGAAGATGGTTTCATAAATACAATTCTCTTTATTATTGGTTGCAATTATTTAGGATATAATATCAATCTTACATCTGTACCTATTTTACGAATATTTTGCAATTGAAATTGAAGAGAATCAATTAATTTTAGCTTATGATCGAGTAGACACAATGGTTTTGCTTTATGTCCAAGTATTTTAGGTGCTATATATATAACTAGCTCATCTATTAAATTTTTATCTAATAGAAATCCAGACAAAGTACTTCCTGCTTCTATCCATACACTGTTAATTTCTGATTTTCCTAAAAATTTAAAAACAGATAAAATATTTATTTTTTTATCACGTTCATTAAAAATGATTTGTGTTGTGTTTTTTGGCCATGACAATTTATCTAATTTTAATCGTATTAACCAAATTTTACCTTTGGTTCTGAACATTTTATGTGATGGTGTAATACGATTTTTACTATCTATAATTACTCTAATCGGTTGTCGAAATATTTTTTTGGGGAAAGTTAACAATGTTTTTTTATCTAGTTCTTTATAACGTACATTTAATAAAGAATTATCTTTTAATATAGTAGAACTGCTACTTAAAATTACAGAACTTTTTGCTCGAAATTTTTGAACATCTTGACGTGCATTTTTTGAAGTAATCCATTTACTTTCACCGTTTTGCATCGCAATTCTACCATCTATTGACATTGCTAATTTAAGTTTTATTCATGGCAATCCAGTTTTCATTCTTTTAAAAAAACCTTTATTACATTTTTCTGATTTTTTTGATAATAAACCTGTTGTAACAGAAATACCATTTTTTTTTAGGTATGAAATTCCATTTCCAGAAACTTTAGGGTTAGGATCTATATTAGATATAATAACACGTTTTATACCTGCTTTTATTAATGCTTTACAACATGGTGGAGTTTTTCCAAAATAATTACATGGTTCAAGTGTCACATAAACATCTGCTCCTTTCGCTTTTGCACCAGCCATTATTAATGCATTTATTTCAGCATGATTATCTCCTGATTTTTTGTGCCATCCTTCTCCAATTATTTTATTATCTTTTACTATCACACATCCTACATTAGGATTAGGAGAAGTAGTGAATTCACCTAGTTTACTAATTTTTATTGCTCTTTTCATATAAAATATATCTTTCATTTTTTTAAACCAAAATGTATTTTTCTAAAAAAATTAAAATTATTTTTTTATTTTTTTATATAATTTTCTAAAATTATTAAAAATATTGAGTATATTGTTAGTTTCTAAAGAATTAACAATGTATAAAAATATTTATAACAATTATGTTTGTACTTTATAAATTTTATTTTATATAATTTGATATTTAAAAGAAATTAATTTTATATTTTTTCTAATTACTTTTTCCATATGAAGTTTAAATTTTTTTAACTATATATTATTATATTTATATACTTAAAAAAAGTAAGATATTTTACATTGTCTTTTATATTTAAACATCTAATTACATATATTAAGTTTTTAACAAAAATATTATTTTTTTATACTTTTTTAAATTATTATTTATTTTAATTACTTAAAATTATTTTCAAAATTTTAAGAATATTTAATATAACATATTTAGTTATCACTGATTAATATTGCATAAGATAAATATACTATTTTTTTAAAAACATCTTGAGATTATTCATTACATTAATCATTTCTAATGCAGCTAAAGCAGCTTGAGTTCCTTTATTGCCCATTTTTGTTCCTGATCTTTCAATTGATTGTTCAATATTGTTTGTTGTTAATATTGCTGACGTTATAGGTATAAGATATGTTGTGCTAATAGCTAATAAACTATTATTAGTATCACTAGAAATATATTTAAAATGATCTGTTTTTCCTTTTATAACGGTTCCTATTACAATAATAGCATCATATTTTTTAGATTTTGCAATATAATTCGCTGTAATAGGTATTTCGTACGTTCCAGGAACATATACCTTTAAAATATTTTTTTCATTAACTTCACCTATTCTTTTTAGTGTATCAATTACTCCTGATA
>NZ_CP034870.1:507109-507526 GCF_005081185.1 Buchnera aphidicola (Lipaphis pseudobrassicae) | reverse complement strand
ATTTTTTAATTATATAACTTTTTAAGTATTTTTTGTTTTTAATATCCATGCATATCCATAGTGATTATAAAATCCTGCTAATATACCAGCTTCATTTCCAATACCTTCATAAATATCAAAATGTTGACCTTTTACTGCTCCTCCTACATCTAATGCAACTACTAAACGCATTTCATATTTATTAATAAATATACCATTTTTATCTAGAATAGGTATTTGTAATAGTAGTACACTACCATTTTTAACTATCGAATGATCAACGGCTATTGAAGCTTTAGAAATTAATGGAACGCCACTTGCACCATAAACTTTATTTTTATCTTTTTTAAAAAATACAAATGATTTATTTTCTTCAAATAAACTTTGTATTTCTTTTATTGTATGTCTTTGACACCATTTTTTTATTGTTTTCATAGA
>NZ_CP034870.1:501693-507060 GCF_005081185.1 Buchnera aphidicola (Lipaphis pseudobrassicae) | reverse complement strand
TATGCTAAAATATATTTTTTATCTAAAATTCCATTATATATATCTTTTCTTTTTGGTAAAATTTCATTTTTATTATGGTAAGGCATAGAATATATTGGATATTTAAATCGATCGTTTTTGATTGTTCTAGCTTCTATTATTGGAGTATAGTATCCAGTTATTTTAACATTTCCATAATTATCTATGCCTTTCATTTGAAATGAATCAATACCAAATTTGTTGAGTTGATTAATAATAGAATAGTTTTTTATCCAGTTTGTAATTCTATTATAAATTAGTTTATTTTTTAGATACAAAGATGGAGATGATCTTTTAATTTCTTGAATTTGCAAAAGAAACGATTTCGGATTGATTAGCGTTGTTGTGGTATTTATTATATTGATTTTTGTAACATTTTGTACTAATTTTAATTTATATTGTTTTCCTTGGTTGATCGATTGATTCTTACAAGCTATTATAAAAGTAGATAAAAGAATTAAAAGTATTATTTTTTCTATTTTCTTCATAATTTTTTTATTATATAGTACAAAAATAAATTGTAAAAACATTTATTTTAAATTTAAAAAATTTTTTATAAAAAATATTGTATTTTTTCTTATAAAGGTGTATTATTTTATCTGTAAACGCGGGGTGGAGCAGTCTGGTAGCTCGTCGGGCTCATAACCCGAAGGTCGTTGGTTCAAATCCAGCCCCCGCAACCATATTTTTTTTTGCAATCTTTCTCTTTTTTTAAATCCTATCTTTTAACAACCTTCCAAATTTTTTAAATTTATATTTAATTTTTTCATTTTTTATTTACATTATATAAATTTATAGATATATGAAAAATAATATATATAGATTGTATTAAAAATGCAAGAGGATTATCATGAAAGAACGTACTACTGAATTAGTTCAGGGTTTTCGTCATAGTGTTCCTTATATTAATACACATCGTGGTAAAACGTTTGTAATAATGTTAAGTGGCGATGCAATAAAATATGGTAACTTTTCTGGTATTATAAATGATATAGGATTATTGCATAGTTTAGGGATTCATTTAGTAGTTATATATGGTGCTTGTCCTCAGATTAATACAATTTTAAATGAAAAAAATATTAAAATTACTTATCATAAACATATACGAATCACCGATTTAGTTTCTTTAGAACAAGTAAAGCAAGCAGCAGGAAGATTACAACTTGATATTACAGCAAGATTATCAATGAGTTTAAGTAATACACCTTTACAAGGAGCAAATATTAATGTAGTAAGTGGTAATTTTATTATCGCACAACCATTAGGTGTAGATGATGGTATAGATTATTGTCATAGTGGTACAATAAGAAGGATTGATAAAAATGCAATTGATTGTCAATTAAAAAATGGAGCTATAGTTTTAATCGGACCTGTTGCAGTTTCAGTAACAGGAGAAAGTTTCAATTTAACTTCTGAAGACATAGCAACACAGGTTAGTATCGTTTTAAAAGCAGAAAAAATGATAGGTTTTTGTAGTAAACAAGGAGTAATAAATGATAATGGAAAAATTATTTCTGAATTATTGCCGGATGAAATTAAAAATAAAATTAAACATTTAGAATGTACAGGTGATTATGTTTCTTCTACTGTTCGCTTTTTAAAAGGAGCAATAAAAGCATGTAAAAGTGGAGTTAATCGTAGTCATTTAATTAGTTATTATAAAAATGGAGCGCTTTTACAAGAACTATTTTCTCGTGAAGGAATTGGTACACAGATGGTAATGGAATCTGCAGAAAAAGTTAAACAAGCAAGTATTAATGATATTGTTGGTATATTAGAATTAATACGTCCCTTAGAAAAAAAAGGAATTTTAGTACGTAGATCACGAGAGCAGTTAGAAATAGAGGTTAATAAATTTACTATTATAAAACGTGATAATTTGATTATTGCTTGTGCAGCTTTATATCCTTTTATAAAAGAAAAAATAGGAGAAATGGCTTGTGTCGTTGTTCATCCTGACTATCGTAATTCTTCTAGAGGAGATTTGTTATTAAAAAAAATAAAAGTTCATGCTAGAGAAATACATTTAAAAAAAATTTTTGTATTAACCACTAAAAGTATTCATTGGTTTCAGGAACGAGGTTTTGTTTTAGCTCATATTGATATGTTACCTGAAAGTAAAAAGAAAATGTATAATTATCAACGTGGTTCTAAGATTTTAACAATTGACATATATTAAAGATATTTTTTTATATAATGAATGTAAAATACTTTTTTAGTATTATTAAAATTCTTTAATTCTATCTATTAAACTATTTTTTTTATCTGTTTTTTTTAAAATAGTTTTCATAAAAATTTCTTTTGTTGCAAAAACACTTAATATTTCCTTAGATCTCGTTAAACCAGTATATAAAATATCTTTATTTAAAATTCTTGAGTCAAAATTAGGTAGTATTAAAGTTGTGTTAAAAAATTGAGATCCCTGTGCTTTATGTACAGTTGTAGTCCAACCTGTTTCATAATTTCTTAAAATATTTATGGGTATATTGTGAATATTATCATCTTTCTTTAAAAAAGACACTTGTAATACACCTTTTTTATCAATGTTTGTGATACCTATAGCTCCATTAAATAAATCTAAACACTTATTGTTAATATTAATTACAATAGGTTTTCCTATATACCATCTTGTTTTATTAACATAAAAATATTTAATTATATTTTTTTTATACATATAATCTTCTAATTGTTGATTTAAACCATACACTCCAAATAAACCGTTATTTAATATGCATAATACTTGATAATTTTGAAAAGCTTTTATTATTTCTTGTATTTTTTCTTTGTTTCGTATTTTTTCCCAAAAGTTTTTATAGTTAACAATAATATTTTTAATCATGTTTCTATATTGTTTTATAGAATTTACTTCATGAAAAGTAATATTTTTTATAGAATTATTAAAGAATTTTTTAATAATTGGTTTTTTATTTTTGTAAATAGCATTTGACAAAAGATAAATGCCTGAACTTTTATTAAATCTGTATGATTTTTTTAATGTACATATCTTATTACTTATAAAATTTGGTGTTTTCTTTTCATTGTTGATTAAAAATTGATATTTTGTCAGTGCTTTAATATAATTTAAAATTTTCAAATTATATCCATGATTAGAATAATAACAAATATCTTTTAAAATAAACCCTGTTTCTATTGGACATAGTTGATTGTGATCTCCTATAAAAATTAATTTTGTATTTTTTGATACTGAATTAAATATTTTTTCCATCATCAAAATATCTATCATAGAACTTTCATCGATAATTAATACGTCTAAATCTAATAAATTACCATGTTTAAAATAACTTTTTTGAGAAACTTTTTCAATTCCTAATAATTTATGTATTGTTACTGCATTATAAGGTAAACATTTTTTTTCTTTCTCTGAAAGATAAAGATCAAAAATATTATTTGTTATGATTTCATTTAAATGTGTTGTTGCTTTACCAGTAGGAGCAGATAATTGAATTTTTATTGATTTTTTTTCATTTTTTATTAATGCAATGATTATTTTTAATATAGTAGTAGTTTTTCCAGTACCAGGAGCACCAATAATGAATGTGATATTTGTTATTAGAGTTAGTGCTACTGCTATTTTTTGAAAGTTTTTTTTATTACCGGGAAATAAGTTATCTAATATTTTGGAACATTTTTTTTTATTAACGTTTATCTTATGTTCTTTTTTCAAATATTGAAAAATGTTATTTTCAGCTTTCCACATCTTATAAAGATATATTTTTTTTTTGAATAAAACTAAAGGTGTTAAAATAGAACCATTACTAACAGATGGATGTTTTAGTAATTCTTCTTTCCATTTGAATTTTTTTTCTACTATTTCTAAATAATTTTTAACTAATTTTTTATTAAAAATAGATAAAAAATAATTTTTTTCAAAATATTCAATAGGTAAAAAAATATGTCCATTACTGTTTTCGTAGCTTATGCAAGTTCCTATTAGCATTAAAATTGGATTGTTGTTTGAAATAAACTTTCCAAAATAAAAATCAATAGGTCGAATTAATTTTTTTTGGAGAGATTTTTTAAGTAACATGAAAATATTCATTTTTTATCAATGTTTTTATGAAATTAAAATTATTAATTTTTCTATTAATGAATAATCTGGAAGAATGTAAAAAATTCCATTATTTTTTTTATTTTTTATACCTCTTAAAAACATATAAAGAATTCCACCAAAATGGGTTTTATAATTATAGTTTTTTATTATATTTTTCAAGTATTGATGTATTGCGATACTATATATTTGATATTGAAGATCATATCGTTTTTTAATTATTTCGTTTTTTATATATTCATCTGTATAAAAGTTATTGTTTTTTCCTAACCAATTGGTTTTATAATCTAATATATAATATTTATTTTTCCATATAAAAATTAAATCAATAAAACCCTTTAACACTCCTGAAACAGGATTAAAAAATATTTTTGGCGCAAATAGAGATATAGAATCAAAATTTTGGATAACTTTGTTGAATTTTTCAGAATATAAGGTATTTTTAATAGGTAAAAAAAACTCTAATTCTTGTATGTAGGATTCTTTTTTTAGTTTTGATAAAGTAATTTTTTGATTATTAATGTTAATAGGTACATTTATAATATCATATATCCAAGACATTAATATTGAAGACCATTTTTGAGAAAAACTATATTTATCTAAAATTTCAATAAACCAATTTAAAGTTTTTTTATTTGAAAAATTTAAACTTTTCATTATATAATGAATTAATATTCCAGATTTTTTTCCTGTAGGAAAGCTATGTATGCTTAAATTCTTGTTTTTTGATGCTTGTTCTATTGAAAAGCTTTCTAAAATTATTTCATTATTATTATGGATTAATGACTTATTTTCTTGATTTAATTGAGTAAAGCTAGTTATTTTTTCAGTATTTTCTATTTTTTTATTTAAAAATTTAGGTTTTGGTATTAAATAACAATCTATTTTTTTTTCTATTACCAATTTATTATTAATTGTATTGTTCTTAATTTCTATAATATTTCTTTTTTTTAATTTATTTAATTTAATTAGTAAATGTTCATAGTTCATAGAAATGTTATATTGAATAATATAACCTAAAGCACTTAAGTGTATATCACTATTATTAGTATTTTTTTGTGTTTTCTTTTTTAAACAAGCTATTCCAATACTACAATGAAGTATTGATCTCGTAATTGCAACATATAAAAAACGAATATCTTCTGCCAGTCTTTCTTTATCTGAATGTTCTAAACTTTTACTGCTGTATTTTATATCGAAAAATGTTTTAAAGTTTTTTTCATTATGATATATAGGTGTTATTGATTGAGTAAAATTTATACCAAAAGGTATCCAAACAA
>NZ_CP034870.1:495588-501534 GCF_005081185.1 Buchnera aphidicola (Lipaphis pseudobrassicae) | reverse complement strand
AAACTTTTTTGATAATCTGATATCAAAGTTTTAGTCATATAAAAAATATTTTTGTTTTCCCAAATATTTTTATATTTATATAATTTTTCTATTTTAATATATAAATATTTATTTTTTTCTTGTTTTTGGTATTTAGAAAATATTGTATTTAAAATATTTGTAGACATAGATTGTTGCAATAATATTTCATTATCAGGTTCTAAAATTGATTCTAATATCCATAAAAACTCTTTAGCATCAGAAGTTTGAAATATATTGTTGTTATGAGAAGAATAAATAGAGCTTATATTAAGTTCATCTAACTCTTTTTGAATTATTTTTGCTTCTTTTCCATTTCTAACTAGTATAGCAATATCATTAGATTTTAGAATTTTTTCTCCTTTTTTTGTAATTATTTTAGCATTTCCTTTTTCAGCGCAATTTAACCAATAACTAATTTCATTTGCACATTGTTTTGCAATCCAAATATGATAATTTTCTATTCTTACTTCTTGTTTTTTATAAAAAAAAAACTTAGTGCAGTTTGAGAAATTTCCCCAATTTTAAAATCCATTTTAAAATTTTTATAAGAAGGTAAAACAGGAATAAATGGAATATTTTTAAATATAAATGGATTATTATTTTTAGAAAACAAACAATTAATGCTTTTACACATATTAATAGAAGAACGCCAATTAGTATTTAAATAATAATATTTTTTTATTTTATTTTTTACATATAAATAAGAAAAAATATCAGCTCCTCTAAAACTATATATTGCTTGTTTTGGATCGCCTATTAAAAATAATCCTATATTTTTTTGTTTTTTATTATATATTAAATTAAATATATTATATTGCTCAATATTAGTATCTTGAAATTCATCAATAAATGCCATGGGATATTGTTTACTAATTATATCCTTTAAAATTTTTTCTTTTTTTATAGTTTTTAAAACTAAATTTAATAAATCATCAAAACCTAGTAACAATTTTTTTTGTTTTGTTTTAGATAAAATTTTTGGAATATTTTTTATAGCATAAAATAAAACAACCTTTTTTAATGAAAATTTTTTTGTTAGTATGTCTTTAATTTCATTAAAAAAAATGTGTTGTAAATTAATATTATCTATTGCATTTTTTTCTATATACTCTTTTGTAAAATATTTTAATGAATTCGGAAGTATATAATCTTTAGTTATATCTTTTGACCATTTTGTAATGTTATTTACCCATCTGTTAATATTAAAATTACTATATATTTTTCTATTTAGTTTTAGTATATTAATTTTTTTTAATATCATATCATGATAAATTAACCAATCTTCTTTAAATTGGTTTATTCTTTTTACGTTATTCTCATGACATAAAATTAACTCATTTTTATTCACAATATTTTTTTCAAAATTTAACGATTTAATATGTAAAAATGGTTTAATTCTTTTTAATAATTCTTCTGGGTTTTTATAGTCTTGATAAATTATACTGACAATGTCTTTTGGCAATTTATAAAAGAAGCGTCTCCAAAAATCTTGTGTTGCTTGTAAATATAAACTTTCTTCATTTTCAATAATTTCTTCTTCAGAAGAAAAATTAAATTCAAAAGTGTACGATTTTAATATTTTTTTACAAAATCCATGTATTGTATATATAGATATATTATTTATATTTTTTTGTGCTTCTTCTAATATATATTTTGCTTCTTCTATATTTTGTATTTGTTTTAAAAATAAAGTAAAAAAATCTTTTTTTTTCCTTTTTTTAATACAAGTTAAGTATAACTTTTGTATAGCATCTTTAATTCGTGTATATAATTCTTCTTTTGCTGCATTAGTAAAAGTAACTACTAGTATTTCATTTACTAAAAATTTTTTTGTATCATTATTTTTTTTATCTATTCCTAATAATAAACGCAAATATAATAATACAATTGTAAAAGTTTTTCCTGTTCCAGCTGAAGCTTCTATTAAATGTATACCATTAATTGGTATTTGAAAAATATTTAGTTTTTTTGGAATGCAAGTATTCATATATTTTTTATTTTTTATTTTTTAACAATGGAAGTAACCATCTTTGAGCTGTTTGACAAATTTCTTTGATGTGATCATGATTTAGTACTTTTATTATTTGCTTGATATAAAAATCTTCTTTTTCTCCTTGAATATAATCATTTCCGTTCCAGGTATCTAATAGTCTTTTATATGCTTTTATTTTGCTTTTTTCATCATTTTTGATGATATTATTTTTTATATCGTAAATTTGATCAAACCATGATGCACCTGATCTCGTTAATAAAATCATTTCTTGTGAACCTTTTATATATCCACTAATATATTGATTGAGATAATTATGTGCTGTTTTAGGGTCAAGAACAGAAAATGACCAAATTTGGTTTCTATAACCTATGATTTTACTTTTTCCAATGCCTTCTTGTAAAGAATAAATTAAATGTTCTATCCATAACGAGATACGATCACTATAATTAATTTTATTTGGTTGCCAACGTAACAAACCTTCTTTTTGTATTTCGTATAAAATACCATTAATTTGAAATTGATTTACAGTTAAATTGACTTTTTTTTGTTTAGATAATGTTTTATAGCTTATAACTAAATTAGCTATAGATTGCATTTCTTTTTGTATTTTATATAAGAAAGATTGTCCAAAAAAACCATAAGGTAATTTTCCAGATAGAGAGTAATATTCTAATAATTTTTGTATATCTCGTCGTTGAATTATTTCATTTAATATATTTTTTTTAATTTCAAAAGTGTCTAATTTTTTAACTGAAAAAGGTTCGGTATTTTCAATATTCGTCTTTTTAAAAACATATTTTATTTTTAAATGATTATTAAAAAAATAACGTATTGGGTTTTTCCAAAAGCGAATTAAATCTTTTAAATTAATTTTATTAGAAGTATGATTTTTTAATAATGTATTATCAAATGTTTTATCTTTTATTTGTATATTTGTTTTTTTGTATATATTTTGATTGTTTTCTATTTTCTTTTTTTTATAAGAATTTTGTTTTTTATGATTTTTACATAAATAATATATAATTTGTTTTTTATTATTTTCTATATCTAAATTATTATCTCTAATAAAAAAGAAATTAAATGATATATAATTTAATAATTGATCTATCAATATTGAAGGATTCATTTTTCTGTTATCTTTAATAGAATATCCAATATAACTTATATAAAAATATTGTTGGGCACAAGAAATACTTTGAAGAAATAAATGAGAATATTTTTCATAAGCACTTGCATCACCAATTGATGGATATTCATTTAATAAATTAATAAAACTATCCAAATTATTTTTTTGAGGGATAGTTTTATAATTTGCTCCAATTATACATATTATTTTAAATGGGATATAACAAACATCATTTGGATGACAAAAATTAACTACTCCAGGTAAAAATTTTTGATTTTTATCTTGGATTTTACAAGTAAAATTTTTTTTTAATATTTCAATAGAAATTTTATTTTTATATTTACATAAAATAATTTCATCAATCATTTCTATCCAGTTTTTACTGAGTATTTGAACAGATTTTATTGTTTTTATGTTGCTTTGAAAAAAATCATCAATTAAATCATTAAACAACGAACGCCAAGATATAAGATATTTTGGATTAGATATTTTTTTTTGCCATTTTTTAAGTGTATTTATAAAAATAATTAGCTTACCTATTAATTCAGATCTAATATTGTTATTCACAATACTACATGGTAAAATATCATTCCAGATATTTTCTGTATCATTCGTTGCATAACTAAGAAGTAACTTTTCAATACCCCACATCCATGTATTGTTTTTATCTTTAGGAAAAAATAAATTTTTTTTATGTTTATGATCTATTCCCCATCGAATATTAGCTTCTTCTATCCAACAATATAAAATATTTATATCTTTTTCTGAAATATTGAAATGATTTGATATTTCCGGAATATCAAGAAATGCTAATATTTCTTCATTTTCAAATCGATTATTTTGTAGATCTAATATTTTATTAAAAAATAATAATATTATTTCTGTTTTTTTAGAAATTTTTTTAGAAATAAAATATGGAATATTTTTTTTATCATGTTCTGAGTTAAATATTGAATGAATAGATGAAATGTAATTATTAATTGAATAAGAAGTGACAATAATATCACTAGGTTTAAGATCTGGATATGTATTAAAATATATTAATAATTGCTCATATAAAATTTCAATTTCGTTATATTCACTATAACAAATATTTATAGAAATTGAATTATCTGTTGGGGATAAACATTTTCTTTTTATTTTTTTATTATTTATAATGTTAAATTTAAGTAAATTATTTTTAATCCAACTTAATAAATTGTTACCTTTTGCTTTTTTAAAGAAATTTATTTTTTTTGTATTTTTATGATTAATAATGTTTAAAACATAATATTCTTCATATTTTCCCCATAATGATAATATCGAATTATTTAATTTATTTTTTTGGGTTTTTTCTATTTTAGAAATGTTTTTATTTTGAATCGAATTAAGATGAAATATATTGTTTTTAAAAGGGGTAAGATATAAAAAGTAAACATTTGTATATTGACTAATTATTTTAAAAATTTTTATATAAAATGGATTTAATGAAAAAGAAGAAATTATAAAAAAACGACTAGGAAAAAAATTTTTTTTTATTTTTTTTTTATTATGAAAATTTTGAAAAATATTAAATAGATTTAAAATATGATATGCTGATTTATCGTGCTTTTTAATATTTTTTATTATTTCTTGCCATAATTCTATTTGCCATATTGCATTTTTATCAATTAAAGATATATTTTTTTTTTCTTCCCATGAATTAATCCAATTAGGACGATAAATAATATATTGTTCAAATATTTTTGACATTAAATATGCGAATTTAAATTTTTTAGATATATTATCTTTTTTTTTAATGCAAGAAAAAAAATTTTTTTTATTCAAAGCATTTATAATATTCCACATTATAATAGATTGAGTAAATTTATTTTTTATATTTTTTTTATTTAAAATATTTTGAAATAATTTTAATATAAAATTATTAGGATGATCTAATACAATATTAGCAGAAATTCCTATTGTATTAGCTATAAATATATTTAAGTACTGAAATAGTATTTTACTATCATGTATGAAAATTTCTTTTTCAAAAATTTTAGTAAGTGGTTTTTTTTGAATGATTGGACATATTTTAGATAATAATATATCAAGTTTATTTGATTTGTAAATAATAAACATAAAATACCTAATTATTTTTAATTAATCGCAGAAAATATAAAAAATTTTAAGACGTATCTTATTCATCTTTACATTATTTTTTTTTATAAAGATGTACGTCTATTTGAGGATAAGGAATATCAATATTATTCTTATCTAATGCTTTCTTAAATTTAGCCATTAAATCCCAATAAACTATATTTAGATCATTATTATTACTCCAACAACGTACTATAAAATTTAAAGAAGATGGTGCTAGCTCACTAAGACCGATGATTATATCTCGATCTTTAATCACTCTATCTTCATTTTCTATTACAGTTCGTAAAACTTTAATGACTAAATCAATATCAGCATTATATGACACACTTATAATAAATTCATTACGACGTGCAGGTTCTCTAGAATAGTTAATAATATTACCAGAGATGATTTTGTTGTTTGGTACAACTACTATTTTTCCATCTAATGTACGTAATGTTGTATAAAAAATATGAATATTTAGTACGGTACCTGCAACACTTCCTAAATCGACATATTCTCCTGTTTTTAATGGTCTGAGAGTAACTAATAATACACCAGCTGCAAAATTAGATAATGAACCTTGTAGAGCTAAACCAATTGCCATACCTGCAGCTCCTAATATAGCAATTACAGATGTTGTTTGTACTCCTATTCTACCTAACGCAGCAATAAGTGTAAAAGTAATGATAATGTATCGCATTAA
>NZ_CP034870.1:491416-495471 GCF_005081185.1 Buchnera aphidicola (Lipaphis pseudobrassicae) | reverse complement strand
CGAATTAACCAATTTCCTGCGTGATTAATATCATTTACCACATTTATCTCATCCATTATTATCTCTGTGTATTTTTCTCAGAAATTTTTTTAAAATTTTTGATTATAATTAAACAAAATAAATAAAAATTTATTTTATAAATTTTTTAGTAAAATCTCATTTCGGAGAATATTTTTTCTTATTCCCCGGAACACAAAAATTTTTTATAAAAATGTTTTATAATAAATTAAAAGCATTTAATTCCTTAAACGATTGTTCTAATCTAATTGACATTGATTCTTGAGATGCTCTTATCCATGATCTTGGATCATAATATTTTTTGTTAGGTTGATTTTTATCAGTTTTGTTTCCTAATTGATTTTGTAAAAATTCTTTATTTTTTTTATAAAAATTTAATACACCATACCATGTTGCCCATTGCATATCAGTATCAATATTCATTTTAACTACTCCATATTCAATAGATTCTTTTATTTCTTTTAAAGTTGATCCTGATCCTCCATGAAAAACTAAGTTTAATGGATTGTTTTTTAAATTATGTTTAATACTGACATATTCTTGCGAATGTTTTAAAATATTTGGTTTAAGATCAACATTACCAATTTGGTAAACACCATGAACATTACCAAATGAAGCAGCAATAGTAAAATTTTTGCTAATTTTATGTAGTTTTTCATAAGCATAATTAACATCTTTGGGTTTTGTGTAAAGTAATCTTTTTTCTACTGTAGTATTATTTACACCGTCTTCTTCTCCTCCTGTATATCCTAATTCTATTTCTAACATCATATTTATTTTTTTTATTTTTTTTAAATATTCACTGCATATAGATATATTTTCTTTTAAGTCTTCTTTAGATAAATCTATCATATGAGATGTAAAAAGAGGCTTATTATGATTTTTATAATAATGTTCACCTATTTTTAATAATCCATCAATCCATGATAGAATTTCTTTTGAGCAATGATCTGTATGAAGTATTACTGGAATTTTATAATATTTTGCCATTAAATGTACATGTTTAGCTCCAGATATAGCTCCTTGAATTGCTTGTTCCTGATTAATTGGAAATCTCTTTTTATAACCTGCGATAAAAGAAGCACCTCCATGAGAAAATTGAATAATAACTGGTGCTCGAACTCTAGCAGCTGTTTCTAAAACAGTATTTATAGAATCTGTTCCTATACAATTTACAGCAGGTATTGCAAATTTTTTCTTTTTAGCTAATTCAAATATTATTCGTGCTTCGTCTCCACTAACAACACCAGGACTTACTATGTTTAAAATGTTCAATTTGTTTCCTATTTTATAATGTTTTTTAAATTACTTGATTTATATTGTTTATAATTTTCTTTTAAAATACTTATTGCAGGTAAGTTTTTTCCTTCTATAAATTCTAAAAATGCACCTCCTCCAGTTGAAATATAAGATATACTATTTTTAATGTTAAACATGTCAATAACAGATAATGTATCACCTCCTCCTGCAATAGAAAATGCATCACTATTTGCAATAGTTTTTGCAATTGCTTCTGTTCCTTTACAAAAGTTTGGAAATTCAAAAACTCCAACAGGACCATTCCAAATAATAGTTTGAGATTTTTTAAGTATATCGATAATTTTTTTAATAGTTTTATCTCCAAAATCCATAATTTCTTCATCTTTATTAATATCATGAGGTAGTTTTATTATGGATTTTTCAGATTTACAAAAATTTTTTCCTACACGAGAGTCAATCGGTATAATAATATTATATTTATCACGTAATTTTTTAGCTTCTAGTATAAAGTTTGGTTCATATAATGATTTTCCAATTTTATTATCAATCGCTAAGAAAGTGTTTGCTATTCCACCACCAACTATTACAGTATCTGCAATTTTACACAATTTTTGTAATACATCAAATTTTGTTGATACTTTTGCTCCTCCTATTACAGCTACCATAGGTCGTTTGGGTTTTTCTAATGATTTTTTTAAAAAATTTATTTCATTTATTAAAAGAGGTCCAGCACATGCAATTTTTGCAAATTTTCCAATTCCATGAGTAGATGATTGCATTCTGTGTGCACTTCCAAACGCATCCATTACAAATATGTCACAAAGATCAGAATATTTTTTAGAAAGTGTATTATCGTTATTTAGTTCTCCTATATTAAAACGAACATTTTCTAAAATAACAACTTCTTTTGGATTGAGTTTAATCCCGTGAAGATAGTTTCTAGAAAAATACACTTTGGTGTAATTTAATTTTTTTTTTAAATATTCAAATACGGGGAACAAAGAATATTTTTTTTCATAAATTCCTTCTTTTGGTCTACCTAAATGAGATAAAATAATGATTTTAGCATTTTTCTCAATTGCCATTTCAATAGTAGGAAGCGCTGCTAGTATTCTAGCTTTAGATTGAATAATTCCATCTTTTATAGGAACGTTTAAATCACTTCTTATTAGCAATGTTTTATTATTTATGTCTAATTCAGTCATTTTGATGATTTTCATAACATCTTTCCTTTAATTTTGATAATTTTATCTATTGTATTATTTTAACTTATTATCTTTTTAATAACAGTTTATTAAGAAAATAAAGTTGTTTGTATTTAAAAGCTATTAAAAAAATTATATAATAATATTTTTTTCATAATGCATGTTAAATATTATATTAATTTTTAAACCAAACACTAATTCCATCAAGAAACATTTGAGTAGAAAGCATAATTAAAACTAAACCCATAAGACGTTCTAAAGCATTTACACCTTTAGAACCAAATAATTTTAGAAATAAACCAGACAGCAATAATATTATCATTGTAAGAAACCATGCAACTAATAAGGAACCTACTAAATAAAAAATATGATGTAAATATTGATGTGATAATAGCATTAATGTTGCTAATAAAGAGGGTCCTGCAACTAGTGGTATTGCTAATGGAACTAAAAAAGGCTCTTCGTTTGATGAAGAAAGATTAGTCTCTTCTTCAGATGGAAAAATCATTTTAATAGCAATTAAAAACAGTATGATACCTCCAGATATTGAAACGGTTTCAGTTTTTAAATTTAAAATAATAAGTATTTTTTCGCCAACAAATAAAAATAGTAACATGACAACTAATGCTATAATCATTTCGCGTATGACTACAATTCTTCTTCTTTTTTCTTCTAAATGTTTTAATATAGTCATAAATATTGGTAGATTCCCTAAAGGATCCATAATTAGAATTAGTAATATGGTTGTAGAAATTATTTCATTCATTTTAATTGTTTATACCTTTTAAAAATTAAAAAATTTTTTATATATTTTAAAATATTATTAAAAATTAATTATATGTAAGTTTTATTGCTAAATATAAAACTATAATTTTATAGTATATTTAAAATAAAAATATAATTTTCTATTTCTATATTTATAAAAATATATATTTTTCTTTAATCATTATTTTTTGGAGGCGGAGTTAAATTTTAATTTAACTAAATTATTCATCATATTTTATGAAAAATTATTGTTAATCGAAATGACCCGTATATTTGTTAATGATCAAGTCTGTTGGTTTAGTAGGTTGGAGAGGAATGGTTGGATCAGTTTTAATTAATAGAATGAAAGAAGAAGATGATTTTTCAAAAATTCATTCTTTCTTTTTTTCGACATCTCAATTTGGACAAGAGAGTCCTTTGATAAAGAATGTATCAAACAAAACTTTAAAAAATGCTTATGATATTCAGTCATTAAAAGAAATGGATATTATTATTACATGTCAAGGAAGTATTTATACCGAAAACGTTTATCCAAAGTTGCGAAAAAATGGTTGGACTGGTTATTGGATAGATGCAGCGTCTACTTTACGAATGAAACATGATTCTATAATTATATTAGATCCAGTAAATTCTAATCTTATATATAATTCTATACATAAAGGAATCAAAACTTTTGTAGGAGGAAATTGTACTGTTAGTTTAATGTTAATGGCTTTAGGTGGTCTTTTTCAAAGAGAACTAATCGAATGGGTTTCGTCTTCTACTTATCAAGCAGCATCTGGTGCAGGTGCTAATCATGTAATAGAA
>NZ_CP034870.1:490815-491350 GCF_005081185.1 Buchnera aphidicola (Lipaphis pseudobrassicae) | reverse complement strand
AGTTCTAATTTTCCTAAAAAAAATTTTTTAGTTCCATTAGCAGGTAGTTTAATACCATGGATTGATAAAAAAATGAATAACGGTCAAAGCCGTGAAGAATGGAAAGGGCAGTCTGAAACAAATAAAATTCTAGGTTTTAAAAATCCAGTTATTGTTGATGGTTTGTGTGTACGAATTAGTTCATTACGATGTCATAGTCAATCATTTGTAGTAAAATTAAAAAAAGAATTATCTTTAAAAACTATTGAAGATATGATTAGTAATCATAATTCTTGGGTTAAAATTATTCCTAATAATATTGAAGATACTTTGTTAAAATTAACTCCATCATACGTTACTGGTACTTTAAATATACCAATAGGTCGTTTAAGAATATTAAATATGGGTAAAAAATATTTTTCTGCTTTTACTGTTGGGGATCAGTTATTGTGGGGAGCTGCAGAACCTTTAAGAAGAATGTTGAATTTATTAATTGATATATAAGTTTTTCTTATTGTTAAAATAATTATTAAATTAATATATACACTATATTCTA
>NZ_CP034870.1:487320-490712 GCF_005081185.1 Buchnera aphidicola (Lipaphis pseudobrassicae) | reverse complement strand
TTTATTTTCTAATAATTGATGTTCCATAAAATAGCAGAAACTAGGAATATCTCTTTTTGTAGATGGATCATCTGCTAAAATTAATATTGTTTCATTTTTTTTCATACTACGTAATGTTTTTCTAATAATCATAATTGGTTCTGGACATCTTAATCCGATTAAATTTAGCATAATATTATATTTTTTCATTTTTTTAATTTAAAAAGTATTATTTAAATTTATTAAATATTATTGAATAATTTTTTTATATTGAATGAAAAACATTACTATTCTTCATATGTGTATAATTTTTTTGATAAAATATATTGATTTACACTGTATGGTAAGAGTTTATTAGAATCTTTTTTATTAAAATAATTTTTTCTAATTTCACTAGAGGAAATATTAATAGAATCTATATTTGAAAAAAAAATTAATCCATGTGAATTTTCATGAAGTAAATGATAATCTTTAATACTATTAGATTTTATCCATGTTTCTAATTCACAATTTTTTTTTTAATATGGATTCTAGGACAAATTAATAAATGTGAGTATAGTAGTATTTTTTTCCAATCTTTCCAAAGATATAAGTTTTGAAGATTATCTTCTCCTATTATAAGACATAAAGATTGTGAAATACCTATGTTCATTCTAATTTTTTTTAATGTTTCTACAGTATAAAAAATATGTTTTTTTTTTGTTTCTAAATAACTTATTTGAAATAATGGATTATCATTAATAGCTAATTTAATCATTTTGATCCGATCAATAATAGATGTTTTTGTTTTTTTTCTATGTGGAGGATTATTATTTGGTAAAAATATTATTTTGCTAATAGATATTTCTTTTGATAATCTTTCAGAAGAATAAATATGACCATAATGAATAGGATTGAAGTTACCACCAAATATTGCATATAATTTTTTCATTTTTTTGTTTTTCATTTTGTTAATAAAATATTCTTTTTAATTTAACATAATGTTAAAGTTAATTCATATAATTGAATCCATATAGAATTGTTATATTGTTTTTTAATATTAATTTCTATCTTTAAAAGAATATTTATTGCTTTTAAACATTTTGCATAATTTATTCTTTTAATAGCTTTTTTAAAAATGTTAAACCTCGTATTCCAAACGTTATTTTCTTTTAAAAATATATTGATATTATTTTTTTTTTCACGTTGTGCATAAATTATTATGAATAAATCTTTTTGTAAAGATCTTATTAATATGAGGGGATTACATTGTTTTTTATGAAATATATTTAAAATATAAATTGCTTTTTTTTGATGATTTTGAAGTATAGCATTAATCCAATGACATGGTAAAAAATTAAAAAAATTAAGAATAATTTTTTTAATTTTTGGCACTGTAATAGTAGTGTTAGGCCATTTTATTAATAATAAATCTAAAGTTTTATGTATAAAAAAAGTATTACCTTCATAATATTTACATAGCAATGAAAATGCTTTTTCTTCTAATTTTATATTTTTTTCATAAATTTCATATTTTATCCAGTTAATAAATTTTAAATTATATGGTGTAAAGCAAGAAATAATCTCAGAATGATTTTTTAATGTATTAAATGAGTTATTTTTTTCAACTAAAAAAGACAAATGATTAAATTTAATGATTATTAAAATATCTAAACAAAATAATTTATTTATTTCGTTAATATTTTTAACTAATGTTTTATTTAATGTTTTAATAATAAAATTAATAATTAAGGTTATTTTTATAAAAAATAGATTTCTTTTTTTACAAAAATCAAAAACTTTTTCCCAATCTTGATATTTTTCTATATCGATTTTAATAATTTCCGTAAACCCTTTATTACTAGCAAAATTTAATATTAAACGTTGATTATTTTCTAATAAAAAAAGATCTTCTCCTAAAAATATATAACAAAAATGTAATTTTTTAATTAAATTTTTTTTTATTTCATATGTTTGTATGATATTCATGTTAATTAATTTTAGTTTATTGTGAGTTTTATTTAGATCACAAAATTTATTATTTTATTAGGAATATATATTATTTTTTTTATCAAGATATTTTTTAAATATTTTCTAATAATTTCTTGTTTTTTTGCTTGTATAATTATTTCTTGTTTATTGAAACTATCGTTTACTTTTAAAGTACATCTTTTTTTTCCATTTATTTGAATAATGATAATGTTTCTTGATTTTAAAAGTATTTCTTTATCATATATTGGCCATTTTTCATTATCAATAATTGTTTTTTTATATAAAAGCTGCCAAGCAATAAAAGAGAAATGTGGTGTAAATGGATATAGCATTTTTATTATGGCAATTAAACATTCTCTCATGATAGATTTATCTTGTTCTTTTTCTATTGGGGCATTTACTAATTTATTTACTAGTTTCATGATTGAAGCAATAGCTGTATTAAATGTTTTACGACGATCTATATCGTCTGATACTTTAGCAATAGTTTTATGTAATTGATATTGTAATTCTTTTTGTTGTTTATTTAAAGAATAAAAACACATATGTGAATGTGTATTTTTCACTTTAATATAATTATAAATTAGTGTCCAAAGTTTTTTTAAAAAACGGTGTATTCCCTGTACACCAGATTCTTTCCATTCTAAAGAAGATTCTATAGGAGCAGCAAACATTATAAACAAACGAATAGTATCAGCACCATAATCTTGTATTATGGATTCAGGTTCAATACCATTATTTTTAGATTTAGACATTTTAATCATTCCTGCATAAATAACTTTTTTTCCTTTTTTAGTATATGAATTAATAATTTCTCCTTTTGAATTACGTTTTTTTAAAACTAATGATGAATTAATCCAATTTCGTTCTGAGTTTTTTCCAATTTCATAAAAAGCTTCAGAAAGTACCATGCCTTGACACAATAAATTATTAACAGGTTCATTCGAACTAACTAGTTTAAAATCACGTAATAACTTATGATAAAATCTAAAATATATTAAATGCATGGTTGCATGTTCTATCCCTCCAATATATTGATCAACAGGCAACCAATAATTTGATGCTGTTAAATCAATCATCCCTTCTTTGAAATCAGGACAGGTGTATCGTGCATAATACCAAGATGATTCCATAAATGTGTCAAAAGTATCTGTTTCTCTAGTAGCATTTTGATTATTAATAGAAATTTTAGCCCATTTGGAACTAGGATCAATAGTCTTTCTTAATGAATTATTATTTTTTCTAATGACAGGCAAAAGAACTGGTAGTTGATTTTTAGGTATTGGAATTATTTCACCATTATTTAGTTTTGCCATTGGAATAGGTGTTCCCCAATATCTTTGTCTTGATATACACCAATCTTGTAATTTATAATGAATTTTGTTTTCTAATATGTTTTTTTTAAATAGTATGTTTTTTATTTTTTCTATGCTATTTTGAGA